>DASWBF010000561.1:0-16751 GCA_036390735.1 Mycobacterium sp.
CCGCGGCTGCTCGGCCACTGGGGCACCACCCCCGGTTTGAATCTGATTTGCGCGCACCTGAACCGGATCATTCGGGCCCGCGATCTCGATGTCGTCTACATTGCGGGCCCCGGCCACGGCGGACCCGGACTGGTGGCCAACGCGTACCTCGAGGGCACCTACAGCGAGGTGTACTCCGGTATCGGCGAGGACACCGACGGACTGCGAAAGTTGTTCCGACAGTTCTCATTTCCGGGCGGAATCCCCAGCCACGTGGCCGCGGAGACGCCGGGATCGATCCACGAGGGCGGCGAACTCGGGTACGCGCTGGTGCATGCGTACGGCGCAGCATTCGACCATCCCGACCTGGTGGTGGCCTGCGTGATCGGCGACGGTGAAGCCGAGACCGGGCCACTGGCCGGCCAGCTGGCACTCGAACAAGTTCCTCAACCCGGTCACCGACGGCGCGGTACCAGCAGATCAAGTGGTTGACGCGCAACCGGGAACTGCCGCGGCGCGCGTCGATCGCGTCGTTGAATTACCTTCTGATCTCGCATGTCTGGCGGCAGGACCACAACGGCGCGTCGCATCAGGATCCCGGCTTCATCGACCACGTGATGAACAAGCGTCCCGAGGTGGTACGGGTCTACCTGCCGCCGGACGCCAACTGTCTGCTGTCGACGGTCGACCACTGCCTGAGCAGTCGCGACTACGTGAACGTGGTGGTCGCCGGCAAGCAGCCGGCGCTGGCCTACCTCGACATCGATGAGGCGATCGCGCACTGCACCCGCGGGCTGGCCATCTGGGACTGGGCAAGCAACGCGACCGGCGAACCCGATGTGGTGCTGCCATGATGCGGCTGCAACCGAGTCCGAGCACCCGCACGGGCTGTCCGACCGCGAATTCGACGGGCTGTTCACCGCCGACAAGCCGGTAATCTTCGCCTATCACGGAGATGCCTGGCTGATCCTCCGGCTGACGTGCCGCCGCACCAACCACCACCACTCCATCCATGTCCGTGGCTTCAAGGAGCGCGGCACCACCACGACGCCGTTCGACATGGTGATGCTCAACGACCTGGACCGGTTCCACCTGGTGATGGATGTCGTCGACCGTGTCGACGGGCTGGGCAGCCGCGCCGCGATGCTGCACCAAAAGTTGGCCGACGCGCGACTGGCGGCCCGGCGCTACACCCGCGACTTCGGCGAGGACCAACCCGAAATCGTGAACTGGACGTGGGATCCGAAGTTCTGAGTGGTGGCTTCGTGTTCAGATAGAACCCATGACCCGACTCGCCCGGATCGCCTGCGCGGGGTCGCTCGCGATCTGCGGTGTGCTGGGCACGTCCGGCGTGGCCGCCGCCGACGATCCGCCGCCCGACCTGAACGCGCCGCCGCTGCTGATGCCGCCGCAGCCGGTCGCTCCGGCGCCGCCGGCGTCAACGATCGGGCTGCCGCTCGCGCAAGCCGGCATCGAGGGCGGCCCGGCCGGCCTGCCGGACTTGTCCCAGACCGGCAATGCGGTCCTGCTGGGCCAGGCGCCCGTCCCGTCGGCCCCGAACACCGTCGTCGGCACGCCACCGAGCCTCAACGCGTTCACCAATGAGTACTTGGTCCCGATCAACGACGTGCCCTCCGCACCCGGCGAGGGCACGCTGTACGGGGTCCCGGACGGCGAGCAGGCCGCGCCGGGCTTCCTGGCGTACCTGGGTCGTGTGCATCAGGCCGCGGTCGATGGCCGGCTCAGGGGCGGGCTGCTGGGGCAGTACCCGCAATGGCAGCTCGGCGAGCCGCTGCCCGGCACGGCCCCGGCGCCGGGCATCCAGGTTCCGCCCGGACTCAACCCGCCGGAGCCGCCGCCGCCCGCCGGCTGAGCAGGCATGGGCCCAGCCGACGGTAAGATCGACGGAATCATGACTGTCGTCAGCGCACCGGACCAGCCTCACCCGATCGTTGCGCAACTGGCGGCGCTACAGCGCTTCCACGTCTATGTCGACATTGCGGTCGTCGTGGTCGTGTTGGCGCTGTCGAACTTGGTCGCCCATTTCACGACACCGTGGGCCAGCGTCGCCACGGTGCCCGCGGCCGCTGTGGGTCTTCTTCTGCTGCTGCGGACCCGCGGCCTTGGCTGGACGGAGCTGGGGCTGGGCCGTGAACACTGGAAGACCGGTCTGGGCTACGCGGTCGCCGCGGTGGCGCTGGTGCTGACCGTGATCGCGATCGGCGCGCTGCTGCCGTGGACACGACAGCTCTTCATGAACGACCGCTACGCCACCGTGTCCGGGGCGCTGATCGCGTCGATGGTGATCATTCCGCTGCAGACCGTGATTCCCGAGGAGCTGGCGTTTCGCGGCGTACTGCACGGTGCGCTGAACCGGGCGTGGGGCTTCCGCGGCGTCGCTGCGGCCGGCTCCCTGCTGTTCGGCCTTTGGCACGTGGTCACATCACTGGGGCTGACCAGCGGGAACGCCGGGTTCACGCAGTTGTTCGGTGGTGGCGTCGCCGGTCAGCTGATCGGCGTGCTGTTGGCGGTCGCGGCGACCGGGGCCGCCGGCTTCATCTTCACCTGGCTGCGCAAGCGCAGCGGCAGTCTGCTTGCGCCGATCGCGCTGCACTGGTCGCTGAACGGACTCGGTGCGCTGGCCGCGGCGCTGGTCTGGCACCTGGCGACTTGACGTCTACCGGTCCGTGCTGGTCTTGGTTTCCAAGAGCTCCTCGGCCACGACGACCACCGGCCGGTGCGATTCCTCCGACAACCGCGTGAGCAGAGCGAACGCCGCGACCGCGTCGAACCGCTCCATCAACACGCCCTTGGCTTGGCCGATGATGTCCCGACTGCCCAGTGCCGACCGGTAGTGCCGGTCGTGATGCACCGCATCGAGCGTCAGCGCCGTATGAGTGGCCAGGATTTCGCCGGCATCCTCGGCGGCGGCGTCCAGTCCGCCAGGCTGGTCTGCAAGCAACAGCAGCGCGCCCCACGCGTGAATGTGGGTGTAGAGCGGAAAACACGCCATCGACCGCACTGACGTCTGCGCGGTGGCTGAGGCTGTGAATCGTGGCCAGCGCGTCTCGGCGGCCAGATCCATGACGCGCACCGTCTGCCGGATCCGGGTGACGTCGATCGCAGGGCCGTCGTTGAGGGCCTTCTAAGTCTTGTCGCTCTCAGTCAAAAAACCTGGGAAACGGCGGGCTGCGACGCGAGATGCAAATGAATGACGTTGCGCCTCAGGGCAATAGCACAGCGGCACCGGCGATCCGGCCGTCGGCCAAGTCGGTGAGCGCCTGGTCGGCCTGCCCGAGCGGATATGTCGGGTGGCTCACCTCGATCCGGTGTTGCTCGGCAAAGGCCAGGAACTCGCGGGCGTCGGTGCGGGTGTTCGATGTTACCGACCGCAGCTGGCGTTCTTGGAACAGGTGCCGCTGGTAGTTCACCACCGGGATGTCGCTGAGGTGGATGCCGGCCACCGCGAGCGTGCCGCCGCGGTCCAGTGCCTCCAGCGCCGGCAACACCAGATCCCCGACCGGCGCGAACAAGATCGCCGCGTCCAGCGGCACCGGCGGCGGGTCCGTCGCACCCTGCACGGACGCCGCGCCCAGCGCACGGGCTAGATCCCGGGCGGCGTCGCCGCGGGTCATCACGTGCACTTCGATGCCTTGCGCGAGCGCGACCTGCGCGGTGATGTGTGCGCTGCCGCCGAACCCGTACAGCCCGAGCCGGCCGCCCGGCGGGACATCGGCGCGCAGCAGCGACCGGTAGCCGATGATGCCGGCGCACAGCAGCGGCGCCAACTCGGCATCGGCGTATCCGGTCGGCAGGCGGTGGGCGAATGCGGCTGGCACAGTGGCATATTCGGCGTAGCCGCCGTCGGCGTCCCAGCCGGTGTAGCGCGACTTCGGGCACAGGTTCTCGCGACCGCGCACGCAATATCGGCAGACTCCGCAGGTGTGCCGAAGCCAGGCGATGCCGACGCGGTCGCCGACCGCGAACGTCGACCCCGCCTGCGCCCCGGTTTCCAGCACTTCCCCGACCACCTCGTGCCCCGGCGTGACTCCAGGTCGGTGCACCGGCAGGTCGCCCTCGGTGACGTGCAGGTCGGTGCGGCACACGCCGCACGCGCGGACCGCGACCAGCAACTCGTCGTCGGCCGGTTGTGGGATGTCGGTGGTGACGCGTTCCAGCGGTCGGGTGCTCATTGGGCCCGGCCGCTGCACCCGCCAGGCCGTCATCGAGCGGTTCGTTGCCATGACCTCATCGTGGCGCGGGTCGGCAGATTTCGCCGCTAATACACGTCTAATACACGTCGCGAAGATAGCGCTTGGCGGCGACGAGCTCTCGTTTGTAGTCGTGTGCCTGCTCGTCGGACATGCGGCCGTGGGTCTTGGCGATCTTGGTGAGCGCGGCGTCGACGTCCTTGGCCATCCGGCTGGCGTCGCCGCACACGTAGAGGTGCGCGCCGTCCTGCAGCCACTCCCACAGCTCCGCACCCTTCTCGATCATGCGGTGCTGGACGTAGATGCGTTCCTCCTGGTCGCGGGAGAAGGCCAGGTCGAGGCGGCTCAGGAAGCCGTCGCGGAACATGTCGAGCAACTCGTCGCGGTAGTAAAAGTTGTGTGCGGCGTGGCGGTCGCCGAAGAACAGCCAGTTGTGGCCCGCGTCGCCGAGCGCCCTGCGCTCGTGCAGGAACCCGCGGAACGGTGCGATGCCGGTGCCCGGGCCGATCATGATGATCGGCGTTCCCGGCTCCTCGGGCGGCCGGAAGTGCGGCGAATGCTGCAGGAAGATCGGCACCGGCGTCGCCGCCCGGTCCGCCAGGAACGTCGAGCACACCCCTCCGCGCTCGAGGCCGTCCTGCCCGCGATACCGCACCACCGACACCGTCAGGTGAACCTCGTGTGGGTCGACAAGCGGGCTGCTGGAAATCGAATACGACCGCGGCGTCAATCGGACCAGCGCGCCCTGCCACCGCTCGGCATCGGCGACAACCGGGAATCGCTCGATCAAATCGATCGCGTTTCGTCCGACCAGCCAGGTATCGAAATGAGATCTGTTGGCGCGCAGCCGTTTGAGCCCGCGCCGGGCGTCTATCGAGTGCTCAGTGACGAACGCGAGCAGCCCCGGTGTGACACGACAGATGTCGTAGTGCAACGTGAGCGCGTTGCGCAGCGGTAGTTCGGTGCCGTCGACGACGACGACCTCGCCGCCGCCGAGGCCGGTGGCCGCGAGCCACCTCGTCACCGTGGCGTCGTTGTTACAGGCGAACACACCGAGCGAGTCGCCCGCTGCGTACGTGACGCCGTGCGCCGAGATGTCGAAAGCGAACTGACGGACCTCCTTGTCGGCGGTCGGCGGGGTGAGTGCGATATTGCGGCTCAACGGCACGGCGATCGGGCTGGTGCGTGAGAAGGGTTCGGCGCGTGGCTTTTCCCGTGGTCTTGCTGGTTCGGTTACCGGTGCGCCGATCAGTGTCGTCACCGCGTCGGCCCACTGTGCCATCGGCTCTTCGTCGTACGCCTCCAGTTCCGTGCGTTCCAGCAGCGGAGTGGCGCCGAGGTCGGCGAGGCGCGTATCGATGGATCGCGCGTGGCCGCAGAAGTCGGCGTACGCCCGGTCACCGATGCCGAGCACCGCGTAGCGCACACCGTCCAGTGGCGGCGCGTCCGGCGCCCCCAGCCGGTTCCAGAAGTCGGCACCGTTGTCGGGCGGACCGCCGTCGCCGAATGTGCTTGTCACCACGAGAACATCGCGGGCGTCGGCCAGGTCGGAGAGTTGGCAGTCGGCCATGCTGACCAACTGTGCGGGCCGGCCGGCGGTGTCGAGCTGCTGTGCGAGGCGCGCGGCGAACTCCTCGGCGTTGCCGGTCTGCGACGCCCACACCACCAACGGTCCTCGGCCAGTGGGCTTCTCGGATGGCACGGCGTAGGCGCCGGCGAGCATGCCGTCGATACGTGCGCGCACGGCCTGGCGCACAGGTGCGGATTCCGGCAGCCCCGGCGCGTCGGCCAGCGACTGCGGCAGTGTGCTGAAAAATCCTGCGAGATAGTGTGTTTCGATTTCCGTCAGGATCGGCGGCGGTTCCCGGTCGAGGTTGAGCGAAACGCCGACGGGGTGCATGGCAGGAGCAGGGGGTGCCGCTGTGGGCCGCAGTGCGACCGCACACGCCTTGAACTCCGGTTGCAGCGACTCCGGGTCGACGGCGTCACTCGTCACCGCGTTGACCGTGAGGTTCTCGCCGTGTTCGTCGTTCCAGTGAAACGGCGCGAAACAGCTTCCGGGCCTGACGCGGTCGGTGACCACTGCGGGCAGGATCGCGCGTCCACGGCGGGACGCGATCTCTGTCGGGGTGCCGTCGACGATCCCGAGCGCCTCGGCGTCGTCGGGATGCACTTCCACGAAGGGCGCGCCGTTGAGCCTGTTGAGTTTGTCGACCGTGCCGGTCTTGGTCATCGTGTGCCACTGGTGCTGCAGCCGGCCGGTGTTGAGCACCAACGGGAAGTCGTCGTCCGGCATTTCCGCCGGATCGACATGCGGCCGTGCCAGAAAGACTGCCCGTCGCGTCGGTGTCGCAAAGGCGAGCCGCGGAACGTGGCCACCGTCGGTCACGTGCAGCGCCTGGCTGACGCCGTCGTTGAGATAGCGGATGGGGTGGCGGTCGCTGTCGTCGTCGGGCGGGCACGGCCATTGCAGCGGACCGATTTCCAGTCGGCGATAGCTGGCGCCGCGCAGGTCGTATCCGGTGGCCGGGTTGGCGAACTGGGTGATTTCCTCGAAGACCTGCGCACTGGACTGGTAGGCGAATGCATGCCCGTAACCCAGGGCGTCTGCCATCTGAGCGATCAGCTGCCAGTCGGGCCTCGCGTCGCCGCACGGCGGCACCGACTGGCGCAGCAGCGTCATCGAACGCTCCGAATTGACCATCACCGCATCGGATTCGGCCCACAGTGCGGCCGGCAGCATGATGTCGGCGTAGCGGTTGGTGGCAGTTTCGCGGTAGGCGTCCTGCGTGATCACCAGCTCCGCCGCTTCCAATCCCGCGATCACAGTCTTGCGGTTGGCCACTGTGGCAACAGGATTGGTCGCAATGATCCAGCAGGCCTTGATGTCGCCGGCGGCCATCCGCTCGAACATTTCGATGGTGCCCACGCCAACGTCGCCGCGAATGGTGTTGGGCGGCAGACCCCAGCGATCCTCGACGAAAGCGCGGTCGGCGGCCGAAAGCACGGACCGTTGGCCAGGCAGACCGGGACCCATGTAACCCATCTCGCGCCCACCCATGGCGTTGGGTTGGCCGGTCAGGGAGAACGGACCGCTGCCCGGACGGCAGATGGCACCGGTCGCGAGATGGAGATCGCAGATCGCGTTGGTACTCCACGTGCCGTGGGTGCTCTGGTTCAAACCCATAGTCCAGCAGCTCATCCACTCCCCCGCGTCGGCGATCATCCGCGCGGCGGTGCGGATGTCGTCCGCTGCGACCCCGGTGATCGCGGCCACCCGATCGGGTGGGTAATCGGCAAGGAAGTCGGGCATGGCGTCCCAGCCCTCGGTGTGCTCGGCGATGAAATCGGCGTCTACGGCCTCGTATTCGACGAGCAGATGCAGCATCCCGTTGAGCAGCGCCAGATCTGTGCCGGGGTTTATCTGCAGGAACAGGTCGGCCCGCTCGGCGGTAGCGGTGCGCCGCGGATCCACGACGATCAGCTTCGCCCCGGCGTTGAGCCGATCGGCCATGCGCAGGAACAGGATCGGATGGCAGTCGGCCATGTTGGAGCCGGTCACCAAGAACACGTCTGCGTGCTCGAAGTCGCTGTAGGAGCCGGGTGGCCCGTCGGCGCCGAGCGACTGCTTGTATCCCGTGCCGGCGCTCGCCATGCAGAGCCGAGAGTTCGACTCCATGTGTACCGTGCGGATGAAGCCCTTGGCCAGCTTCGTGGCGAGATACTGTGCCTCCAGCGACATTTGCCCCGACACGTACACCGCGACCGCGTCGGGTCCGTGCTCGTCGATAATCGCCCGCAACCGCTCGGCGGCCTCGGAGACCGCCTGATCCACTGGTGCCGCAACCGGATTCTCGTTGCGACGGCTTCGCATCATCGCGGTGCGCAGCCGAGTGTCGGTGGCGCGCATCAGCTCGGCGTGCGTCGCGCCCTTCGTGCACAGCCGGCCGAAGTTGGCCGGATGCAGTTTGTCACCGGAAATGCGGGCGATGACAGGCGTGTTCGTGGTTGCGTCGACGGTCGTGTGCACTTCGATGCCGCAGCCCACACCGCAGTACGAGCATGCGGTGCGCGTGACGGCATCGGAGACGTCGCCGACGGCCATGCCGCTATCGTGGCGGAACTCTGTATTCGAATGTTTCCGCTGAGGTTATCGCGACGTAGCTAGCTGCTCACGGCGCGCGCCGTGAGGCGGTGAGCTAGGACGGCGGCATCATTCCTGGCGCTTCCTCCGGATTAACCGGCACCGGCACCCCGACCTGCCCGTTCGGCGCCGGTGCGTTCGGCCCGGGCGCGGCGCCTGGTGCGGCCGGCTCGCCCGGCGCCGGTGCCGATGGCGCTGCTGGCGGTGGCGTGTAGGGGCGGATCGACTCCGCCAAGGCCTTGGCAGCGGCCTTGTCGACCGGGTTGTTGGCCGAGCCGAGCCAGACGACGAACCAGCGGTTGTTCTGCGCGGGTTGTGTGCCCTGACGCGGCGCGACGGCGCCGAGAGCGGCGGCCCAGATCTGACCGCTGGGCTTGTTCGGATCGGTGAACTTCACCTCGTAATAGGCAGCGGAGCCAGGCACACCTGCGGCGTTCAGCGTGACCGTCTCCTGGTTGATCCGCGTGCCCGGGAAAGGCATGTAGAACTCGCCCATGTCGGAGGCCAGTCGGATGGCAGCCTTCTGATTGTCCTGCTCAGCGCCGGCGAACAACCTCAGGTCCAGCTTGCCCAGCAGGATGCTGGTGTCGGTGGGAGCGGGCTGTCCCGGGGCGGGGGTCTTGAGCAGGACAGCCTGGCCGTAGCTGATCCGCGACGCATCGCCAGCGGTCCAGCCGGGCGGAGGCACGTAGCTGAAGCCGCCGGCGGCCACATCGATCCGGTTCGCGTCCGGTGCTGGCGCGTTGGGGTCGACCGGTCCGGGTGGTGGCGCGTTGGGGTCGACCGGCGCGGGTGCCGGTGCGTTCGGGTCCGCGGGCGGTGGCGGTGCTGTCGTTGTGGTGTCAGGCGTGGGCGTTGGCGTGGGCGGATCGGCGTATGCGACGGCCATCGGCAGCATCATCGACCCGGCAACCGCCGTCGTCGCCAATGTGGTCCACAGCCCCGTACGTCGAGATTTCCCCTCCGGCTTATTCATGACGACGAAATTACCGTGTTACCGCCGTGACGCAAGTGTGAGGTGAGAAGTACTTAGTCACTTCTCAGGCGTGGTGAAGGGCGACTTCCTGCGCCTTGACGGTGAAGTACACCCGTTCTCCGGCCACCAGGCGCATCTCGGCGGCGGCCTCCGCGGTCACGTCGGCCGCCAAGCCCGGCGCCCCGTCGGTTTGCTCGCTGGCGCGCACCCTGATTCCGTCACCCATCGCGTCGATCTGGTCCACCGTCACGGCGATCGTGTTGCGCGGGCTGCCGTGCGGTGCGTCGCGGAACACGGCGACTGCCGACGGACGAAACACCGCGACGGCACGCGCACCAGCCGCGAGCCGGTCGCCAGCGGCGTACCAGCGGTGGCCGTCAGCGGCACGCAGCGACCCGTCAGCCTCGACTGTGCCGTTGACCAGGTTCACACCGGCGATGCGCGCGGCGAACGCGCTGCGCGGGGCCGCGACGACCCGGGCCGCGTCGCCGGCCTCGACAATCCGGCCGTCGTCCATGACCAACACTCGATCAGCGAGGGTGAGCACGTCGACGAGGTCGTGGGTGACCAGCACCGCGGCCCGACGGTCGCGGGCCAACACCGAGCGCAGCACGGTTCGAACCCCGGCGGCGGCGGCGACGTCGAGACCCGCGAGCGGCTCGTCGAGCAGCAGCACGTCGGGATCAGCCGCCAGCGCACGCGCAATGGCGACCCGCTGCGCCTGCCCGCCGGACAACTCGCCCGGGGCGCGGTCGGCCAACTCGGCGGCGTCGACCTGTTCGAGCCACGCACGGGCGGCCTGCCGCGCGGCCGCGCGCCCGCGGCGACGGCTTCGCGGTCCGAACGCGACGTTGTCGACGACGGATAGGTGCGGAAACAGCAGCGCGTCCTGCAGCAGCAGACCGATGCGCCGAGCGTGCGGCGGGACGAAGACGCGCGACGCGGTGTCGGTCAGCACACGGCTGCCGGACCGGACACTGCCTGAGTCTGGTCGCAGCAGTCCGGCGATCACATGCAGCACGGTCGACTTGCCGGCGCCGTTCGCCCCGACCAGCGCGACGACCTCGCCGGCGGCCACCTCGAAGTCCACCTCCACGTCCCGTCGCCGCGCCAGCGCGCACACCGCCACGCCGGTCATCGGTGCGGCTCTCCGGCGCCCAGGCGGCGCGCGCCGACCGCGGCCACCACGACCGCGGCCACCACGACCAGAAGCATCGACAGCGCCACCGCCGCGTCGGCGTCGCTTTCCCGCTCGACGTAGATCTCCAGCGGCAGGGTCCGGGTGACGCCGTACCGCGACCCGGCGAACGTCAGCGTCGCCCCGAACTCGCCGAGTGCCCGGGCCAACGCCAGCACGGCACCCGACACGAGTCCGGGCGCCAGCAGCGGCAGCGTCACCCGCCACCACACCGTCGTCGGCCGGGCACCGAGCGTCGCGGCCACGTCCTCGTACCGGCCGCCCGCACTTCGCGCCGCCCCCTCGAGCGCGATCACCAGGAACGGCAGCGACACGAACGTCTGGGCCAGCACCACCGCGGTGGTGGAGAACGCGATGTGGATGCCGGCCCCCTCCAGATAGCGGCCGAGCAGCCCGAGCCGGCCGAACGCGTAGAGCAGCGCGATGCCGCCCACGACCGGCGGCAGCACGAGCGGCAGCAGGATCAGCGGACGCACCAGCTGCCCGAGCCGGCCGTCGTTGCGGGCCAGCACCAGCGCCAACGGGACGCCCACAAGCAGGCACAACGCGGTGCTGGCAGCGGCGGTGCGCAGGCTCAGCAGCAGCGCGGTGCGGGACGACGGACTGCTGATCAGCCCGATGAAGTTCGGCCAGTCGACCTTGACGGCCATCGCCACCAGCGGCAAGCCGACGAACACCACGCCCACGACCGCGGGAATGTAGAGCCACCGCGGCAGCCCGGCCGGCCGGTTCACGGATCAGACCCTAATGTGTCGAACCCTGCGCCCGGCGTGCCCGACTGCAACCGATAGCTACCGTCCAGTAACATAATCCGGAACATCCGCGTGGACAGCGAGGAGGCATGCGATGGAGGTGCTTGTCACCGGGGGCGACACCGACCTGGGCCGCACGATCGCCGAGACCTTCCGTGACGACGGGCACCGGGTGGTCATCACCGGCGCTCGCCGCGACGAGCTGGAAATCGCCGCCAAGGAACTCGACGTCGACGCCGTGACCTGCGACTGCACCGATCCGGCCAGCCTCGCCGACGCCATGCCGCTGCTGCCGCATCATTTGGACACGATCGTCAACGTGCCGGCGCCGTCGTTCGACCGGGGTGACCCGCGTGCGTACACGCTGGCCGAACGGGCCGCCGCGTGGCGCAACAATCTGGATGCCACCGTGCTTGCGGCCGTGCTGATGGTCAACGCGATCGGCGATCACCTGCACTCCGGCGGCTCGATCGTCAACGTGGTGCCCGAGAACCCGCGCGAGGGCAGTCCCGAGGCCGCGGTCAAGGCCGCGCTGTCGGACTGGACCGCGGGGCAGGCCGAATTCTTCGGCACCCGAGGGATCACGATCAACACGGTGGCGTCGGGCCGCGGCGCCCAGGCCGGCTATGAGGGCCTGTCCACCGGCGTGGCGGCCAGTGCTGGCGGCGAAATCGCCCGTCTCGCTTTGTTTTTGACGACGCCTGCCGCGCGCCACATCACCGGTCAGACGCTGCACGCCAGCCACGGCGCGCTCGCCCACTGGGGCTGACTCAGACGACGGGGATAGGGTCGAATCCGTGACGATTCGACTCGGCTACCAGATCCCCAACTTCTCCTACGGCACACCGGTCTCGGAGCTGTTTCCGACCGTGATCCGCCAGGCGCAGGAAGCCGACGAAAGCGGATTCGACGCCGTGATGGTGATGGATCACTTCTACCAACTGCCGATGCTCGGCACCCCTGAGCAGCCGATGCTGGAGGCGTATACGGCCCTCGGCGCACTGTCGACGGCGACCAAGAACGTGCAACTGGGCACGCTCGTGACCGGCAATACGTACCGCAACCCGACGCTGCTCGCGAAGATCATCACGACCCTGGACGTGGTCAGCGCCGGCCGCGCCGTGCTGGGCATCGGCACCGGCTGGTTCGAACTCGAGCACGACAGCCTGGGCTTCGAGTTCGGCACGATCACCGACCGCTTCAACCGGCTCGAGGAGGCGTTGCAGATCATCCTGCCGATGATCAAGGGCGAGCGGTCGACGTTCTCCGGCGACTGGTACCACACCGAGGAGGCCGTCGCGAATCCGCGGTTACGCGACCGCATTCCGCTGCTGATCGGTGGCCGCGGGGAGAAGAAGACCTTCCGATTGGCCGCTCAGCATTTCGACCACCTCAACATCATCGGCGGTTTCGACGAGCTGCCCGGCAAGCTGGCTGCGTTGAGGCAGCGCTGCGAGGAGGTCGGCCGCGATCCGGCGACGCTGGAGACCAGCATGCTGGTCACCGCGCTGATCGACGACAACGTGTCGGCCGACCAGATCCCGGAGGAGATGAAGCAGCGGATGGTGGCGGGCAGCGCCGACTCGGTCGCCGAGCAGATCAAGACCAAGGCGCTGGACGCCGGTCTGGACGGGGTGATCATCAACCTGCCGTTCTACTCTCCCGGCATCGTCGCGAAGGCCGGCGAGACGCTCAAGCCGCTGGTCAGCTGACGGCAGCAAATACAGCCGGGGGTGGTGAATCCCACTAATGCATAGCTGCGACTGGGAGCAGCTGCCCGACTACCGTGGAGGTAGTCCAGCAGTTTCGCCCGTCGAGGAGCCACCATGAGCGCGCAGCCCCCGGCCACGGCCGAACCGAAACGTCGACACCAGGTCGTCGTCGTCGGTTCGGGATTCGGCGGGCTCAACGTGACCAAGGCCCTCAAGCATGCCGACGTCGACATCAAGCTGATCGCCAAGACCACCCACCACCTGTTCCAGCCCCTGCTGTACCAGGTCGCCACCGGCATCATCTCTGAGGGCGAGATCGCGCCCGCGACACGGGTGATCCTGCGCCGGCAAAAGAACGTCCAGGTGCTGCTCGGCGACGTCACCAAGATCGATCTTCGAAACCAGAAAGTGACGTCGGAGCTGCTGGGCCACACCTACGTCACCCCGTATGACACCTTGATCCTGGCGGCAGGTGCCGGGCAGTCCTACTTCGGCAACGACCACTTCGCCGAGTTCGCGCCGGGAATGAAGACCATTGACGACGCGCTCGAGTTGCGCGCCCGCATCCTCTCGGCGTTCGAGCAGGCCGAGCGGTCCAGCGATCCGTCTCGTCGGGAGAAGCTGTTGACGTTCACCGTCGTCGGCGCCGGGCCGACCGGGGTCGAGATGGCTGGACAAATCGCGGAGCTCGCCGACCACACGCTCGAGGGCACGTTCCGCCGCATCGACTCGACGAAGTCGCGGGTGATCTTGCTGGACGCCGCGCCGGCGGTGCTGCCGCCGATGGGCGAGAAGCTGGGCAAGAAGGCGGCCGCCCGGTTGGAGAAGATGGGTGTCGAGATTCAGCTCGGCGCGATGGTCACCAATGTCGACCGCAACGGGCTGACGGTGAAGGACTCGGACGGAACAACCCGCCGGATCGAGTCGGCTTGCAAGGTGTGGTCGGCGGGCGTGTCTGCCAGCCCGCTGGGCAAGCAACTCGCTGAGCAGACATCCGTCGAGCTCGACCCTGCCGGCCGGGTGAAGGTGTTGCCCGACTTGACAATTCCCGGTCACCCGAACGTTTTCGTGATCGGCGACATGGCCTACGTCGACGGCGTCCCGGGGATGGCACAGGGCGCCATTCAAGGCGGCAAGTACGCCGCGTCATGCATCAAGTCGGAGCTCAAAGGCGCCGATCCGAGCGAGCGTGAGCCATTCCAGTACTTCGACAAGGGCTCGATGGCCACGGTGTCGCGGTATAGCGCCGTCGCGAAGATCGGTCCGCTGGAGTTCGGTGGCATCGTCGCGTGGTTTTCCTGGCTGGTGCTGCACCTGGTGTATCTCGTCGGCTTCAAAACCAAGATCACCACGCTGCTCTCCTGGACCGTCACGTTCATCGGCCGTAACCGCGGCCAGTTGACCGTTACCGAGCAGCAGGCATTCGCCCGAACACGGATCGAACAGCTGGAGGAGTTTGCCGCGACGGTGCAAAGCGAGGCGGCCAGCTAGTCGGCGAGGTTCTGTAGCCGCACCTGACCCCGCGCCACCACCCGGTCGTTCTCGTCGGTGATCGTGGTCAGCCACAGCTGCTGCCGGCGGCCGCGGTGAATAGGCCTTGTCACCGCGTGGACCCTCCCTGCGCCGACGGCTCGCAGGAAGTCGGTGTTGTTGTTCACCCCGACGACGGTGCCGCCACCGTTTTCGGAGAGCCAGACGTGGCCGCAGACACTGGACAGGCTCTCCACGATCGCGCAGTACACGCCGCCATGGACGATGCCCCCCGGCTGCAGAAGCTTGTCGTGGATGTCGAGGCGGGCTCGTCCCTCGTCCGGGGTGACCTCCAGGTACGTCAGCCCGATTTCATTGTCGAACCCCTTGCCGAACTCGGGTAGTGGCGCAATTGGCACAAAGGATTGTCTACACGCCGGGTGACAGCCGACGAGACGGGGCCCTGCGCATCGATCGCGGGGCCCCGTTCGGGATGGACCGGGAGTCGTTGCCCGCCCCGCACCGGCAGGCCGAAGTTCGCGAATGCGTCGAGCACCGCCTGCCCGCGCCGCATCCCGGTTTCATCGCCCGACCCGGCCAATTGCGGAATCTGTGTGCCCGCCATGACCACCGCAGAGCCGACCATTCCCCACATCGCCGGGACCGACAGCGCGCCGCGGCTGACGGCGTGCACCTGAGCGAACAGCGGCGACAGCGCCCGGTGGCAGCGATGAGCCGTCCAGGTGGCCAGCGCGGCCTGATTCGGCAGCCGGACAACGCCCTCGCCGTCCACGGGGTTGTCCGGCAGCACACGCAGGGTGGGGTCGACGACGCCCGCCCAGTCGATGTCGCCTTCTGAGTCGAAGTGCACCCACAGGTTCTCCAAGCCGGGGTCCCACGCCCGGCCCTCCAGGATCACCAGCGCGACCACCCGTCCTACTACCGCGTAGGCGAGCGTCGCGGCCAGTTGCGACGCGGCGGCGCGGTTGTCCATGACGCGGGCGGCGTCCAAGAACATCGTCTGCAGCCGGTCTGTGGTCAGTGCCGCCGACAGCGGCCACCACCGCCGCCGGCCGACATCGGCCATCACCGCGACGCCGTATACCCGCGGGCAAGCAGGGCACAGTTCGCGGAGCCGACGGCTGGATTCGTGCAGTGGCAACAGCGTTGCGGGCGCCATTCCGGCGATCAGCGGGTCTTCGAGCAGCACCGTCATAAGTCTCCGTAAATTAGGGTAGCCTAACCATAACGGATAGAGCCTCGGCGTGCCAGACTGGATCGGTTACATACGACGCGCAGTAGTAATTCGGGAGTACGCTTAGGTGACTGTCGCAGGGGATGAATCTGATGGCTAAGTTGACTCGATTGGGTGAGCTCGAACGCGCGGTCATGGATTACTTGTGGTCGTCGCCGGAGCCCCAAACCGTCCGCCAGGTACACGAGGCGCTGTCCGCGCAACGCGACCTGGCCTACACCACGATCATGACGGTGTTGCAGCGGCTCGCGAAGAAGAACCTCGTGGTGCAGCACCGGGACGACCGCGCCCATCGCTACGCGCCGACACACGGTCGCGACGAGCTCGTGGCGGGGCTGATGGTCGATGCGCTTGATCAGGCTGCCGACTCGGGCAGCCGCGAGGCCGCGCTGGTGCACTTCGTGGAACGTGTCGGCGCCGACGAAGCCGCGGCCTTGAGGCGAGCGCTGGCCGACTTGGAAGCGAAACACCAGACACCCGGTGGCATCCCGGACGGAAGCTGAGAGACTTATCGCGTGTCCGCGCTGGCCTTCGCACTCGTAGCGCTGACCTTGGCCGGCCCTGTGCCGGAGATGCTGGCCCGGGCCTTCTGGTCGATGCGTGCGCCCCGGGCCGCGGTTGTGCTGTGGCAGTCGGTCGCGGTGGCTGCCGTGCTGTCGGCGTTCAGCGCGGGCATCGCGATCGCTAGCCGGTTGTTCGTGCCCGCCCTCGACGGCCGGCCCGTCACGGATGAGGTCAGGGCTCTCGGCTTTCCGTTGTGGCTCGCCTACGTCACCGTCTTCGCGATCACGCTGCTGATCGGTGCGCGGCTGGTCATCGCCGTGCTGCAGGTGGCGATCGCGACTCGGCGCCGGCGCGCCCACCACCGCATGCTCGTCGACCTCCTCGGCGCCGCAGGAACCGGGCATCTGCGCATCATCGACGTCTCCGAGCCGCTGGCCTACTGTCTGCCCGGTGTGCGCAGCCGCGTCGTGGTGAGCAAGGGCGCGCTGAAAATGTTGAGCGACAAAGAGATCACCGCGATCCTGCGCCACGAGCGGGCCCATCTTCGGGC
>DASWBF010000562.1:0-5797 GCA_036390735.1 Mycobacterium sp.
GGGCGTTCTTGGGCACCTTGGCCAGCACGTTCCGGGCGCGATGCACCAGGCAGCGTTGCCGCAGCGCGGCACCCATGGTCCGCTCGAGCGCGCCGATCAACCCGGCCGCGCCGTCGCTGATCACCAGCAGCGGGCAGCGCAACCCGCGTTCGCCGAGCCCGGTGAGGAACCCTTCCCACGCATCGCCGGACTCACTGGACGCCGCGTCGAGCCCGACGAACACCGGCTTGCTGACAAGTGGTTAATGTGCCCTCTGGTCAGCTTGGTGTGGTGCCCACGAGTTGGTGAGCGTTAGCCTTCGCGATGTAGACGAGGAGCAGCGGGTCGAAGTCGATAACCTTCAGGCGCTTGGCGGAGGTACGTCCCGTGGACCCGCGACCGCCGACCGCTTCGCTTCAGCAAGAGCGGCGACCGAAACGTGGAGAAGGTCCTGCAGCACGCAGGTGGCTCTGGCTCGACCGTCGTCCACCGAGCTGATGCGCTAACATCAGATGCATGCGCACCACGCTGTCATTGGATGATGACGTACTGCTCGCGGTGAAGGAACGCGCGCGCCGCGAGAACCGCACCGCAGGCGAGGTCCTGTCCGATCTTGCCCGGCAGGCGCTGACGCAACAGCAAAACGCCGATCCGCGTACAGGGCCGGAAAGCTTCTATGGTTTCGAACCCTTCGAACATCGGGGGACCGCCGTGTCCAACGCTCTCATCGACCGGCTGCGTGACGAGGAAGCCGTGTGACGCGTGCCCTGCTGGACGTCAATGTCCTTATCGCACTGCTCGACAGCGATCACGTCGACCACCAGCGTGTTCGCCGGTGGGTCGACGCCGAGATCGTCCACGGCTGGGCATCGTGTGCAATAACTCAAAACGGCTTCGTTCGAATCATCAGCCAGCCTCGATACCCCAGCCCAGTGCCACCTGCCCAGGCGATCGGCAGGTTGGCACGCGCCGCAGCGACCGAACATCACGAGTACTGGCTATGTTCGGTCAGCCTGCTCGACGACGAGCTTATCGACTACTCGCGGTTGCACGGGCATCGCCAGGTAACCGACGCATATCTACTCGCGCTCGCAACCGCCAACGGCGGCCGGTTCGCGACTCTCGATCAGTCGATTCCCATTGACGCTGTCCGCAACGCCAGCGCGCGTAACCTGACGCTGATCTGATTTCGTCAGGCTGGGCATCCCGAGAATCGCATCCGCCTCATTCGTCACACATCGGCGTGGGTCGTCGGTCGTGTCGGTGGTCGCCGGTACTGTCCGGCGCAAGCAAGCACGCACCAGGTCGTGGGGAGGCCGCATGACCGTCACGGTCGCCGCCGGCGAGACGTCGACAGCAGACCTGTCCGCCTACCTACCGTTGCTGGCGCGGCTGCGCAATGGCGCACGGCCGCAACCGGATTGGTCCGCTATCGTCGATGACGCCGTCCACGTCTGGGCACGGCCGGGGTTCGACACCTTCCTTGCGATACCGCGGTTGCGGTTCGAGCCGTTCGACTATCAGCTGCGGGCCGCGCGGACCGTGCTGCGGCGGATGCGCGGCCGGGGCATCCTGGCCGACGAGGTCGGGCTCGGCAAGACGATCGAGGCCGGGTTGGTGCTGTCCGAGCTACGCATGCGCGGGCTCGCCGACCAAGTGCTGGTGATCGTTCCGGCGGGACTTGTCGACCAATGGCGCGACGAACTCGAGCGGAAGTTCGGGTTGCCGACCACGATCGCCCAAGCCGGGTCGACACCTGCCCGCGAGATTGGGATGGACCGGCCGGTCACTATCGCGTCGCTCGCCGCCGGTCGCCGCGATCCGCTGCTGGGTAGGCTGACCGACACCGACTGGGACCTGCTGATCTTCGACGAGGCGCACCGGCTCCGCAACCCCCGAAGCGCGTCGGGCAGGCTCGCGCGCAGGCTCCGCGCCCGTTATCTGCTGATGCTGACCGCAACGCCGGTGGAGAACAAGCTGTCGGACCTGTACCAGCTAGTCAGCCTCGTCGCGCCCGGACTGCTCGGCACACCCGCCCAGTTCCGCGCCAAACATGGCGCGGCGTCGGTCGAGTCGAGACCGCACAACACCGAGGAGCTGCGCGCACGGACCCGAGAGGTGATGGTCAGACATCGCCGCAGCGAGGTTGCCGTGATGCTGCCGCCGCGCCTCGCCGAGACGATCTTGGTGACGCCCGGCATCGACGAGGCCGGCCTCTACGCCGACATCGTCCGGCGAGTCAGGGCAGCGGCAACTGGGTCGGGACACACCCGGTTGGCCCTGCGCGGCCTGACCCGGCTAGCCGGCTCCAGCCCCGCGGCCGCCGCACCGACGCTGGCGAAGCTCGGCTGGAACGACCTCGCGGAACGGGCCCGAGCCATCCGGAAACCGGACAAGGTGCGTGTGCTCGTCGAACTCCTTCGACACCACGTCAACAGGGACGAGAAGGTGTTGGTGTTCACCGGGTTTCGGCAGACACTGGATGTGCTCGTCGCGGCGGTCGAGCGTGCCGGCCTGTCGTCGGCGTTGTATCACGGCAGCCTCACGCGGGCGGAGAAGGAGTCGGCGATCGCGGAGTTCCGCGCCGAAACGCCGATCCTGTTGTCGACCGAGTCGGCGGGTGAGGGTCGCAACCTCCAGTTCTGCCATGTGATGGTGAACTTCGATCTGCCGTGGAACCCGATGCAGATCGAGCAGCGGCTCGGCCGGCTGCACCGGGTCGGGCAGGAACACGACGTGACGCTGACCAACCTGGTCTGCCGGGGCAGCATCGAACACCAGGTCATGCACGTGCTCGAGGCAAAGATCAACCTGTTCGAACTCGTCGTCGGTGAACTTGACATGATCCTCGGCCGGGTCGACGACGACTTCGATTTCGAGAACGAGGTTTTCGATGCATTCGTCGATGCCGTCGACGACGACGAGTTCGAGCGACGGCTCGACGCTCTCGGCAACGCGCTCGCCGAGGCGAGACGCAGCTATGTCCGAACCAGGGAAGGTGTCGACCTCCTAGTGGGTGAGCCGTCGTGACGAGCACCGATGCGGGGCTGGACTTCTGGCTGCGGTATGTCGAGGCGAGCGGCGGACTCACCGAATTCGACGGCGATACGACGCTGGTGATGCTCCCACCGGCCCTGCAGACGATGCTGGAGCTGCCGGAGGTGCTGCAGGTCACCGCCGATCCCGATGTCGCTCGCGAGGACGGTGCGACCTTCTTCTCGGCCGGGCATCCCGCGCTGGGTCGCTCCGCCGACGAAGTGCTGGCGGTGGGTGATGTCGCCGCGATGGCCGTTCCGGTGGACGCCACGCCGCCACCCCCGGCCGAGCACCTGCAGGCGATGGCGCGCGACCAGTTCACCGTCGATCACGGACGGATCGACGCCACGGGCGCACCGACCCGTTCGGTTCGCGCGATTCTGCGCGTCGGGGCGCTGGTCGACTACACGCTGTCCAGCGACGACCACTACCAGGAATGCGCCGAGTGCTGGGTGGACGTGCAGTCGCAACGCCAGCTCCCAACCCACGTCAGTATGAAGCTCGCCTCCTTGCCGACAGTGCCGAAAGATGGTTCGCCATCGCTCACCGGCCTGACCACAGCGATCGGATTTGCGGACCGGGTTATCGAGCAGTGCGCAGAGCGGCGACGATCCGAACTCGGTGATGACATCGACAACGCGCGCGACGCGGAGCTTGAACGCGTCAAGGCCTACTACCGCGATGCGCTCGCGACGATCGAGCGTCGGCGCGCGCAAGCACCTGCCGATCGCCGGGAGCTGCTGGACGCACGCGCCGACAGCGTACGGGACGAGCGCGCCCGGCGGATCGGCGAGACTCGGGAGAAGTACCAGCCGAGCCACGAGGTCCGGCCCTTTCGGCTGCACATCTACGAGGTGCCGGTATGGCGGTTGCCGGTCGACGTCCGCCGCGGCGACCGACGTTACCCGCTGACGCTCGATTGGCTCATCCCGCTGACCCGTTTCACCGACATCGCCTGCCCACACTGCGGTGCCGATGAGCGACTGGTCGCGACGAAGACGCGGCTCGGGTGCGTCAGCTGCGTTCCCCGCCGGATCGCCCAGCTCGTGCCCGAGCCCGCGAGACCGCCGGCGAAGCCAGCCGCGAAGGCGAAACAGGTTGTCACGCAACCGCCGACACCGAGGCAGCACCCGTCGCAGGTGCGCACCGATCCCAGCCCGACGCCGGCCAAGCTCGGGAAACTCGGCGACAAGCTGATCGGAAAGGTGTGGGACGCGGTGGTCCGCAACGACCGTCGGCTGGCGCGTATCTGTGCGCCGGATTCGCCCGCGGCGGCGGCGATCCGGCTGTACGGTCCGTCGGGCGCCGCCTGGGCGGTCGGGATCTCGCCGACCGAGGACCTGGTCGCCGTCACCGCCCGCACGACAACGGCGTCGTCGGGCGTACGCCATGCGTCCAACGGCTACGTGGATACCGCGGCGAGACATCGCTTCCCGTTCCTGCTCCGGTGGCAGACGCCGGGGGGCACAGGACAGATCGACGAGATCCTGCCCTACGACAGGCCGTTCGAGCCGGCGCACCTGAGCCGATGGGTGCTGGGACCCGGCCGGACGGGTGTGCACGCGCCGCCGCAACCCCGGATCCCGCTCGGCCCTGTCGGCGAACTGCTGTGGCGGCGCGTGATTCCCACGTTTGGCCTGCCCAGCGTCCTGCGCTGCCTCGCCGCGCTGTGGCGGCTGCCCGACGAGGACGTCTTCCTCGATTCGCACGGCCCCGCGGCGGTCGCGGCCGGAATCGAACGAATGGTGTGCCAACGAGCGAACTTGACAACCGGCCCCTTCGCTGACATCGCTGCCGCCTACCGCGTCAAAGAAGCCACAGTGCGCGCCGCCGACGCCGACCTGCAGAAGTGCCTCCGACTCGGCCCGGAGAGGTGGTGGTAGCCCGGGACACCACCACCCTGTTCGCCGCGCTCAACGTGCTCACCGGCGTGGTGATCGGACGATGTCGACACAGACATGTGAGCTTGCTGACAAGTCATTAATCTACCCGCTCAGCCCAGCGAACCGACCTGCGGTGAGCTGCAGCGGGTGGAGCTGGCGCCGGTGGCGGGGTTGTTTTGCTTCCCTCGGCGATCCCACCCGGCTAGCGATTGTGCGGCGGCTGAGCTGGGCGCGCCCGAAGGGATTCGGACCCCCAACCTTCTGATCCGTAGGCACAGGCCGATGACACGACCAGGCACGATACGAGTTCTATTGCCGGTGGAGGTGTCGGGAAGCCCGACTGTCGTCATCGTTGTCGTCAGAACTGTCGTCAGCTCACGGTGCGAAACAGGGGTTGGCTGTGCACCCCGACCTGTTCGGCAACATAGCGGGGTCTACCCATTCGGAGCTGCTGTTTCACCTCGCGCTCACCTTCGGTCTCACGGATGATCCGATCGCGGGCATCGCCCGGATGGCAGCTTTCGTCGAAGCGGCGGCCGCCGCGGCCGGCGTGGGTGAACCCGCGCTGCAGATGACGATAGGGGTCAGCGACGGGGTGCGCCTGTAGGCAGCCCGTTACGCCAGCGGACCGGAAGTGAATACGCTGTTTGTGAGCGAAGATCCCGAGTCGGTGCGCATGCTCTACCCCGACAACGAGCGGCTGACGCACTTCGGTGATGATGCCCGGGTGGTGGTTTCTGAGCCGCTGACCCACCTGCCTGGGGTGTGGCGGAAAGTGCCCGCCGGGACCGCACTGATTATCGACAGGGACATCGAAGAGCGACCGTTCCAGCCGATTGATGGTTGATGTGACGTGGGGCGGGCGGGCCTCGAACCCGCGACCAACGGATTATGAGTCC
>DASWBF010000563.1:0-2779 GCA_036390735.1 Mycobacterium sp.
AACGTCGGGAAGTCGCTCACGCACAAGGGCCCTAGCAGTCGCGTCGTCGAGTTCCTCGACACCCATTACCCCGCGCAGCAACCGGGCCACCACGTGAAACGGGATGTCGCTGGCATGCGACTCGCAATAACTGCCGAACACCGGCACACCGCGACTCGCTGCGATTGCGGCAGACTCGCGAACCAGCCTGCTCTTGCCGATGCCGGCCGGCCCCACCACACCGACGACGCACCCGGCACCATTGATCGCCTCGTCGAGGATTCCGGTGATGGTGTTCAGCTCCCAGGTGCGTCCTACCAGCGGCGATTCCCCGCGGCGCCTAGCCTGCTGGCCGCCGATGCCCAGGAGTCGCCTCGCCGACACCGGTTGCTCAGAACCCTTGATGTGCACCATCTCCGGGTCACCGAGCAGTGCCGTGGTCCCAACGAGTCGCGCGGCGGATTCGCTGAGCATCACCCCACCGGGCGGCGCCACGGATTCCATCCGCTGGGCCATCCCGACTTGCTCGCCAATGGCCGTATACCCCAAAGGCCCAGCACCGATTTCACCCGCGATCACCTGACCCGAGTTCAGCCCGATACGCAGTTGCAGCGTGATGTTGTCATGGTGTTGAACCTCAACCGCCAGGCGTCGCGTTTCGGCTTGGATCTCCAGCGCGGTAAGACACGCGCGAAAAGCATGGTCTTCCAGTGCGATTGGTGCTCCGAATACCGCCATGATGCCGTCGCCGGTGAACTTGTCGACGGTGCCGCTATAACGCTGGACGATTGCCGACGAGTGGGTGACCAACTCGGCCATGATCTCGCGCAGTCGCTCCGCCCCCACCGCCGCGGCGATGTCCATTGACCGCACCACATCGGCGAACAACACCGTCACCTGTTTGTACTCCGCCGGCTTGCTCGCAACGGTCACCGGCGCGCCGCACTCGTGGCAGAACTTGTCACCCTCGCGGGGCTGGGTGCCACACGTCGCGCAGCCGCTCACATCAATATCGTGGCACCACGTCAGGCAGCGGAGGGCGGCTTCAAGAAGATGTCGTTCAGCGTGACCGACCGAAGTTTGCGATCTCTGATCAGGTCGACGAAGTGGCCGTAGACATGAGTGACCGGCTTGTGGTTCAGATGACCGATCACGATCGTCTGCGGGGTGAAGAACTTGTCAGCCGCTTTGACGATGTAGTCCTCGCTGACGATCTTGGAATCACCCAGATCTCCCGACCACAGCGTCATCACCGTGTAGCCAAGCGCCGCCGCAATCGCGTCAACGCGCGCGTTGTGGCTCCCGTACGGCGGCCGCAGGTACGGCCGCGCGTTCGCGCCGTACGTGTTCTTCAAAAACGTGTGATTGCGCGCGATTTCGTCGATCACCCGTTTGACGGGCAGCGTGGCCAGATCCTGATGCGACCACGTGTGGTTGCCCAACTGGATCTGCCCGGAGTCGACCAGCGGACGCAGCAGGTCCTTGTTGTCCGTCCATGACCGGTAGCGGCCGTTGACGAAATACGTGAACCGCAGCCCGGTGTCCTTCGCGAACTGTGTGTACATGCGGACCACGTCACTGTCGACGCCATCGTCGAGCGTCAACGCCAACAGGTCACCGTCCCCGGGCAGAGTCCATAGCGCCCCGTTGCCCGGCAGGCTGATCCGCGACTCCGGGGCCGGCGGCGGCAGCAGTCCCGGCAGCCGCGCCGGCGGCGACGACGGCGTAGCTCCTTTGGACGCCGCGAGCACCTGCGGTGCCGCTCCCATCTCACAGCGTGCGATGCCGACGCCGGACACGATGGCGACGGCGAGCCCGGCCATGAATTGGCGGCGATTCAGCTCTGACACCGCCGCGCACCGTACCACCAGTAACAATAGAAACTCTGTTCACACGCCGTGTGAGACCGTAAGTGCGTGCACGGCGACATCGACCTGACGGACCTCGACCGGTTCGCGGCGGGGTTTCCCTATCACGTGTTCGACGAACTCCGCCGAAGCTCGCCGGTCTGGTTTCACCCGCCGACCCCCCACACGCCTGGCGGCGAAGGGTTTTGGGTGCTCAGCCGTTACGCCGACATCGTCGATGCCGCCGCCGACGCAGCCACGTTCTCGTCGGAGACCGGCGGCGAAAGGGAAGGTGGCGGAACGACGCTCGAGGACATGGCGCGCGACTGGGCGATCGGCGTGCTGCTGAACATGATGGACGACCGGCGGCATGCGAAGTTCCGGCGGCTGCTGACCCCGAGCGTGGCGCCGAGAACCTTGGCGGCCATTTGAGGCCGACCTGCGCCAAAGAGCGGTTCACATTGTCGACGCCGCGCTCGCCAAGGCCGACTGTGACTTCCTCGTCGACGTGGCCGCCGAGCTGCCGCTGCAGGCGGTCACACAGCTGGTCGGGGTGCCCAGCAAGACCGTCACCACCTCCTGAACTGGGCGAACGTCACGCTCGACTACGAGAACCGTGAGGTCGGCGAAGCCACCGCGCGCATCCAGCAGGCGTCGGCCGAGATGTTCGCGTACGGCATCACGCTGCTCGAGCTCAAGCGCACCGAACCGGCCGACGACCTGCTCTCGGTGGTCTCGCACGGACGCATCGACGGCGAGCCGCTTTCCGACACGGAACAGCATATATTCTTTTCCCTCATCATTGCGGCGGGCGGCAAGCATCACGAAAAGTGCCCGCGAAACGCCCTCGGTGCATCACGTAAGAATGCCCGCGAAACGGTGATCCTCGCCAGGCATGGAGAGTGGGCTGTCGATGTCGTCTCGTGCCGAGGTCACCGCGAAGTTCGCCAAGG
>DASWBF010000564.1:0-16918 GCA_036390735.1 Mycobacterium sp.
GGCATTCTTGAATTTTGCATACGTTTCGTCGTTGGCGCGGTCCCCGGCTGACCGCTTCGGGTTGAGCATCACGCGCACCTCGACCCCGGCGTTCGAGCGGTCGATAACGGCGTCGACAAAGCTCTCTTCCGTGAAAGTGAATTGTTTGATGAGGAGAGAATTCTGCGCCGCCGCAATGAAATCGTGGACCGGTTGCATACCGTCGTCAGGCTGCACGATCAGGCGAGGCATAACCGGATGCATAGGCCCCGGATCGTAGCACCGCGACAACAATGTCGGTTTGCGACAGACGGGGGCTTTGACCGACCCGTCGCAAGTGCGGAGAAGCGCCGGACAAGGCCGCCTCGGCAGAGGCCGCGCCTTAGGCCACGCGCCTACCTCCTCAACGGACGTTCATCAGGCACTATTGTCGGCATGGACAGTGGCACCTCCCCACGTGTGCTCGTCGTCGACGACGACGCCGACGTGCTGGCTTCGCTGGAGCGCGGGTTGAGGCTGTCGGGGTTTGACGTGGCGACGGCTACCGACGGCGCCGAGGCACTGCGCAGCGCGACCGAGACAAGACCCGACGCAATCGTGCTCGACATCAACATGCCGGTGCTGGACGGCGTGAGTGTGGTCACCGCGTTGCGAGCAATGGACAACGACGTGCCGGTCTGTGTGCTGTCCGCCCGCAGCTCGGTGGACGACCGCGTGGCCGGCCTGGAGGCCGGCGCCGACGACTACCTGGTCAAGCCGTTCGTCCTGGCCGAGCTGGTGGCGCGGGTGCGCGCGCTGCTGCGCCGGCGCGGCTCGACCGCGACGTTCAGCTCGGAGACCATCCAGGTCGGCCCGTTGGAGGTGGACATCCCAGGCCGTCGCGCGCGGGTCAACGGTGTCGACGTCGACCTGACCAAACGCGAGTTCGACCTGCTGGCCGTGCTCGCCGAGCACAAGACCGCGGTGTTGTCGCGCGCGCAGCTGCTCGAGCTGGTCTGGGGGTACGACTTCGCCGCCGACACGAACGTGGTCGACGTGTTCATCGGATACTTGCGCCGCAAGCTCGAGGCCCGCGGCGCGCCGCGGCTGCTGCACACCGTTCGTGGAGTGGGCTTCGTCCTGCGGACGCAGTGATGAACAGGCTGTCGCGCATCTTTCGCCGGACTCCGTCTCTTCGGACGAGGGTGGCGTTCGCGACGGCCATCGGCGCGGCGATCCCGGTGCTCATCGTCGGCACGGTCGTGTGGGTCGGCATCACCAACGACCGCCTCGAGCGGCTCGACCGCCGTCTCGACGAGGCCGCCGGTTTTGCGGTGCCGTTCGTGCCGCGCGGCCTGGAGCAGATCCCTCCGTCGCCGAACGACCAGGACGTCGTCATCACCGTGCGCAAGGGTGACCAGGTGCGGTCGAATGCCAGCGTCGTGCTGCCCGAACTCGACGCAGACTATGCCGACACCAACGTCGATGGGGTCCGCTACCGGGTCCGCACGGTGGACATCCGCGGGTCGGAGCCTCCGGTGTCGTTGGCCGTCGGGGCCACCTACGACGACACCATTGCGGACACCAACAATCTGCATCGTCGGGTGATTTTCATCTGCTCGTTCGCGATTGTGGCCGCGGGCGTGTTCGGCTGGCTGCTCGCGGCGTTCGCGGTCCGCCCACTCAAACGGCTTGCCCAGCAAGCCCGCTCGATCGACGCCGGCGACGAGGCGCCCGACCTGGAAATCCGCGGCGCCACCGAAGCGGTCGAGATCGCCGACGCGGTGGAGGGCATGCTGCAGCGCATCTTCAAAGAGCAGGACAGAACGAAGGCCGCGCTGGCGTCGGCACGCGACTTCGCCGCGGTGTCGTCGCACGAACTGCGCACGCCGTTGACCGCGATGCGCACCAACCTCGAGGTGCTGGCGACGCTGGATATGCCGGATGAGCAACGCAAGGAAGTGCTGCACGACGTGATCCGCACGCAGTCGCGGATCGAGGCGACGCTGTCGGCGCTGGAACGGCTGGCCCAGGGCGAGCTGTCGACGTCGGACGACCACGTGCCCGTCGACATCACCGAGTTGCTCGACCGCGCCGCCCACGACGCGATTCGCATCTACCCGGATCTCGACGTGTCGCTGATGCCGTCACCGTCGGTGATCATCGTCGGGTTGCCGGCCGGTCTGCGGCTGGCCGTCGACAATGCGATCGCCAACGCGGTCAAGCACGGCGGCGCGACGCGGATCCAGCTGTCGGCGGTCAGTTCCCGCGCCGGGGTTGAGATCGCGATCGACGACAACGGCACCGGCGTTCCCGAAGAGGAGCGCAAGATGGTGTTCGCGCGGTTCTCCCGAGGTTCGACGGCGTCGCATTCCGGGTCGGGCCTGGGCTTGGCACTGGTCGCGCAGCAAGCCGAATTGCACGGCGGCACAGCGTCATTGGAAGCCAGCCCGCTGGGCGGGGCGCGGCTGCTGCTGCGGTTGCCGGGACCGCAACCGCAGAACGCGGAATCTGCGCTTTAGCGGCTAGCGCGTCATCGGGTGGTCAGCAGGTCGATGACGAAAATCAGCGTCTTGCCGGACAGCCGGTGGCCGCCGCCAGCGGGGCCGTAGGCCTGTTCCGGCGGGATGGTGAGCTTGCGGCGCCCGCCGACCCGCATTCCCGGAATGCCGTCCTGCCAGCCCTGGATCAGCCCGCGGAGCGGAAATTCGATCGACTGGTGGCGACTCCACGAGCTGTCGAACTCCTCGCCGGTGTCGTACTCGACCCCGACGTAGTGCACTTCAACCGTGCCGCCGGGCACCGCTTCGGCGCCGTCGCCGACGACGATGTCCTCGATGACGAGTTGTCTGGGAGCCGGGCCGGTCGGGAAGTCGATCTCGGGTTTGTCCGTCATCGTCAACACGGTAGCGGGCACACTGTAGGCGTGGCAGAGGACAACGAAACCTTGACGCGGATCAACGCGCTGGTCGCCGAGGAGAAGGACCTGCGCGCGCGACTGCAGCGCGGTGAGATCAGCGGCGACGAGGAACACTCACGACTGCGCGACCTCGAAGCGGAGCTGGACCAATGCTGGGACCTGTTGCGGCAGCGTCGTGCGCTGCGCGAAACCGGCGGTGATCCCAAGGATGCGCATGAGCGGCCGGCGGACCAGGTCGAGGGCTACCTGAGCTGACAGAGGCCTATGACGCCGTCGTGGTCGGCGGCGGGCACAACGGGCTGGTCGCCGCGGCGTACCTGGGCCGCGCCGGCAAGCGCGTGCTGCTGCTGGAACGTCTCCACCACGTCGGCGGCGCGGCGGTGTCGGCGCAGCCGTTCGACGGCGTCGATGCCCGGCTGTCGCGCTACTCGTATCTCGTGAGCTTGTTGCCGTCGCGGATTGTCGACGAGTTGGGCCTCCCGGTGCGGCTGGCGCGGCGTCGCTATTCGTCGTACACGCCCGACCCGTCCAGCGGTGGCCAGCGCGGCCTGCTCGTGGGCCCCTATCGCGGTATCGCCGATGACTTCTACCGCCGGTGCCGGTTGGTGACTCGGGCGCTGTGGCCGACCGTGACCGAACCGTTGTTGCGGCGCCGTGAGGCGCGGCGCCTGGTGAATGCCGAGGCGGCGTGGGTCTCGATGATCGACGAGCCGATCGGACACGCCATCCGGGATGCGGTGCCCGACGATCTGCCGCGGGGAGTGATCGCCACCGACGCGCTGATCGGGACGTTCGCGCGGTTGGACGAACAGACGCTGCGCCAGAACGTCTGTTTCCTGTACCACCTGCTCGGCGAGGATTGGGACGTCCCGATTGGCGGCATGGGCGCCGTGACGGATGCGTTGATCGAGGCGGCGCTGCAGTATGGCGTCGAGATCGTCACCGGCGCACAGGTTTTCGCTGTCAACCCGGATGGTGACGTACGTTATTGCGTCAACGACGACGAGCGCCGCGTGCACGGAGAGTTCGTGCTGGCCGGAGTGACGCCCACGGTGCTGTGCTCACTCTTGGATGAGCAGCCGCCGTCCGATGGGGCGCCGGGATGCCAGGTGAAGGTGAATCTAATGCTGCGACGACTGCCGCGACTGCGGGACACCGGCGTCACGACCGAGCAGGCGTTCGGGGGCACATTCCACGTCAACGAGACGTTCAGCCAACTGGAATCGGCTTACGAAATGGCATCCCGCGGTGAGGTACCCGATCCGCTGCCGTGCGAAATCTACTGCCATTCGCTGGCCGACCCGAGCATTCTGTCGCCGTCACTGCGGGCGTCTGGCGCGCAGACATTGACCGTGTTCGGGCTGCACACGCCGCACGGGCTGGGCAGCCGTGAGCAACTCACCGATGCAGTGCTCGATTCGCTTAATTCTGTTTTCGCGGAGCCGATTCAGGCGGTACTGATGCGAGGCTGCATCGAGACCAAGACCACATACGACTTAGAAGAATCACTCGGCATGACGGCGGGCAACATCTTCCACGGCGCACTCGAATGGCCGTTCGCGGAGAACGACGAGCCACTGGATACGCCGGCCCGTCGCTGGGGCGTTGCTACTTCGCATGAGCGAATCCTGTTGTGCGGCGCAGGCGCTCGCCGCGGCGGCGGTGTCTCCGGCATCGGCGGCCACAACGCCGCGATGGCCGTGCTGGAATCCACCTGACTCTTCGCTTCCGCGAGCGTGCGCGTCTGTACCCCGACACGCCGGGAAATTACGTACAACTACGCACGCTCGCGCCGAAACTAGCTACCGCTCGTTAGTGATCTTCTCGATGATCGCCCGCAGTGTGTTCAGGTCTTGCTGGCTCAGCGCCGCCAGCGATGCGGGAGCCGGGTCGTCGACCGCCTTCACCAGCGCGACGACGTCACGACCCCGGTCGGTGAGCGAGACCACCTTGCTGCGGCGGTCGGTGGCATCGGTTTCCCTTAACACCAGGCCGCGGTCCGCCAGGTCGTTCACGGCCACCGTCGCGGCTGGCGCGTCGATGGTGGCCGCCTCAGCTATCTGCTTGATCGTCATCGGCTGACGCGCCAGCCTGTTGAGGATCCTGATCCTGCTGAACGGCAGACCGGCCTCGGTGACCACCGCCCGCCGCCAGGTGTCCTTGTTGTCAAGGACAAGACGTGTGAGGTCTCGCCATACCCTGTCGGCCAACCGATTACGCGCGGATGTACGCATGGTTCTCCTCCGGCTCGGCGATCAGCGGCGCCAGACGCTCGGCAGAACGCAGCCCCCGGTCCGACGTCGAATAGAAACCCAGAAATACGATCACCGCACCCAGCGCGGCGCACACGATCCAGAGCGGCCGGGCCGCGACGGCGAAATCCGCGCCGGTGGTCGCAAGCGCCGCTCCCGCGACCGAACCGCACAGCGCCACACCGATACTCACGCCCACCTGCCGGCTCGTCGACGCGACCGCCGACGCGGCACCAGCGCGATCCGTCGGCATCCCGCTGACCGCCGCGGTGGTGATCGGCGCGTTCACCATCGCGAAGCCGATGCCGAACACCGCGAACAGCACGAGGATTTGCCAGACCGGCGTCGCTACGGTCAGCTGTGTCAGCATGAGCGTGGCCGTCGTGATCAGAGTCCCGGCGGCCAACAGCGACGGACGGCTGCCGAAGCGGCCGACCAGTCGGCCCGACAGCGGCGAAAAGATCAGTGCGCCAAAGGCAATCGGCAGATAGATCAGGCCTGTGTGCGCGGCCGTGAAGTGCCGCTCACCCTGCAGGTACAGCGACATCATGAACAGGAAGGCACCGTAGGCGGCGAACGCGCACACCGCGATCATCGTCGCCGACGAGAACGGCACGCTGCGGAAGAAGCGAAGATCGATGAACGGGTCGTGCCGACGAGACTCGTAGCGCAGGAATCCCACGAACGCGATCAGCGCGAGGACGGCGACGGCGAGGGTGCGGGGATTCCCCCATCCCATGGTCGGGCCCTCGATGAGAACGAACACGACGCCGAACAGAAACGCCATCCCCAAGCCTTGCCCGACGGGGTCGACGTCGCGCATAGACGCGGACTTGGATTCCGGGACGAAGATCGCGGTCAGGATGATCGCCGCGGCGCAGATCGGCAGATTGATCCAGAACACCGCGCGCCAGTCCATCCACTGAATCAGCCCGCCACCGACCAATGGGCCAAGCGCCATTGAGATGCCCACGACACCGCCCCAGATGCCGATGGCTCGGGCGCGTTCTACCCGCCCGGTAAAGGCTTGCGTAATGATCGACATGGCAACGGGATTCATCATCGATCCGCCAATCGCCTGTACCAAACGTGCGCCGATCAGAGCATCGATACCGGGCGCGAGGCTACACAGCAGCGAACCCAGCGCGAATACGGTCAACCCGATCTGGAACGTGCGTCGACGGCCGAACCGATCGGCCGTCGCGCCGGACAGCAACAGCAGCGACGCGAGGACCAGCGTGTAGATGTCGATCATCCACTGCAGCTGTGAGGGGGACGCGCCGAAGTCGGCGCGGATGCTGGGAATCGCGACGTTGACGATCGTCGCGTCCATCGTGACGATCAGCAGGCTCAGGCACAACGACGAAAGGATGATCGCCTTCCGTTGCGGGCTGAGCGTGTTCATAGAACAATTGTAAAACTACAACTATCATGCCGCAAAGTGAGATGCACCACTGCCCTCCCGCGAGACTCCCGTTTCGCAGACAAAGTGCGAGAGCGCGCGTGCGAAACGGAAGTTTCGGCGCAAGGGCTGCAACTAGCTCAGCGAGCTACCTGCTGTCGATGGCCTTGTAGTCGCGCTCGCCGTAGCCGGTGTAGATCTGGCGCGGCCGGCCGATCTTGCCGCCGCGCTCGTCGTGCATCTCACGCCAGTGCGCGATCCAGCCCGGCAGCCGCCCGAGCGCGAACAGCACGGTGAACATCGGGGTCGGGAAGCCCATCGCGCGGTAGATCACGCCGGTGTAGAAGTCGACGTTCGGGTACAGCTTGCGCTCGACGAAGAAGTCGTCGGTGAGCGCCACTTCTTCGAGCGCCTTGGCGATGTCCAGCAGCTCGTCGTCGCCGCCGAGCTTGCCGAGGATCTTGTCGGCCTGCTCCTTGACGATGCGCGCACGAGGGTCGTAGTTCTTGTAGACCCGGTGGCCGAAGCCCATCAGCTTGACGTTGTCCTCGCGGTTCTTCACCTTCTTGACGAAGTCGTGCACGTCGCCGTCGGCCTTGCGGATCTTCTCCAGCATCTCCAGCACCGCCTGGTTCGCGCCGCCGTGCAGCGGGCCCCACAGCGCGTTGATGCCACCGGAGATCGACGTGAACAAGTTGGCCTGCGACGAGCCGACCAGCCGCACCGTGGACGTCGAGCAGTTCTGCTCGTGGTCGGCGTGCAGGATGAACAGCATGTCGAGCGCCCGCACGACCTCCGGGTCGACCTCGTACGGTTCGGCCGGAAACCCGAACGTCATCCGCAGGAAGTTCTCCACCAACGTCAGCGAGTTGTCGGGGTACAAGAACGGCTGACCGGCCGACTTCTTGTAGGCGTAGGCGGCGATGGTTGGCAGCTTGGCCAGCAACCGGATCGTGGACAGCTCCACCTGTCCGTCGTCGAACGGATCCAACGAGTCCTGGTAGTACGCGCTCAATGCGTTGACTGCGCTGGACAGCACCGGCATCGGGTGAGCGTTGCGGGGGAACCCGTCGAAGAACCGCTTCAAGTCCTCGTGCAGCAACGTGTGCCGTTGGATCTGGGTGGTGAACTTGGCCAGCTGCTCCTTGGTCGGCAACTCGCCGTAGATCAGCAGATAGCTCACCTCGATGAACGTCGACTTCTCGGCCAGCTGCTCGATCGGGTAGCCGCGGTACCGCAGAATCCCGGCGTCACCGTCGATGTAGCAGATCGCGCTCTTGGTCGATGCGGTGTTGACGAAGCCTGGGTCGAAGGTCGTGTAACCGGACTTCGACAAAAGGTTGCCCAGAGCGATGCCGTCGGCGCCCTCGGTGGCGTGAGCGATCTCCAGCTCGAGCTCACCCCCGGGGTATTGAAGGGTGGCGAACTCTTCAGCGTTGGATGAGTTATCGGCCACAGATGTCCCTTCATCGCTGGCGAGGGTGAGTTGTGCCTACCAAACGGTAGTCGTATTCGCGGGGGCATGCCCGCGGGGGGTAGATGAGCAGGTTAGGTGACGCTGGCGGGTGGGGAGCAGATATCGGTGAACTGCTTGTAGGTGTCATTCAGTCGGGCGACCAGCATGTCGGTGTCGACGTTTTGCCAGTCGGTATCCGGTCCGAGATCGCCGAACGCGGTGAGCAGGATCACCGACCACACCGCGACCGCCATTACCACCTTCGGGTCGTCGACCGCGACGCCCATCCGCATGGCCAACGTGTGAGTCACCGAGTGCTCACGGAACTCACCGGACGCCGTGCGCAGCGTCGGCGAGGAGTTCACGATGCGTGCGAGCGTGAACATCCGCGCGGTGGTGAAGCCGCCGGGCGGGGCCGACACCGTCGCCCGGATCATTGCGCTGTGCGCGGCCAGCAACGCTTCCATGGGGCAGAGTTCGGTCGGCTGGCGCTCCAGTTGGACGGTGAGCGCGTCACTCATGTCGTCGATGAGCGCCATGATGACGGCGTCCTTGGTGGCGAAGTAGCGGCTGAACGTGCGCGGTGAGACGTCAGCGACCGCGGCGATCTGGTCGACGGTCGTGTTGTCATACCCCTGCTGCTCACACAGTTGCACCGCCGCGTCGATCAGCGTCGACCGCGTGCGCTGCTTCTTGCGTTCACGCAGGCCTGGAATCCCCGCCCCGACGGCCTCCACCACGAACAGGATCGTAACCCGCAGATTCGAGCTGGTTGTCGAGATCAGCTAGCTGATTGCGGCGGCCGAAACCCGGTATCGGACGAACGCCGGCACCGCCACGGCGGCGATCAGCACCCCGACGACCACCAGTGCCCCGCCGCCCGCCGCGGCGATCGTGGTGCCGACGGCCGCAGCGGCGGCACCGTGCGCGGCGTCGGCCAACCGCGGGCCGCCGGCGACGACGACGATGAACACGCCCTGCAACCGGCCCCGCACGTCGTCGGACGCCGCCTGCTGCAGGATCGTCGACCGGAACGCCGCCGATACCATGTCCGCCGCGCCGCCGACCGCCAGGAACGCCAGCGACGCCCACAACACCGCGCCCGCCCGGCCTCCCGCGATTCCGCTGCACAGCCCGAAGCCGACCATCGCGAGCCCCCACACCACGATCGCGGCGACCACCACCAGGCCTTGCCGGCGGATCCGCGGCAGCCAGCCGGAGAACACCCCGCCCGCAACGGCGCCCGCAGAGATCGCGGCCGCCAGCAACGCCATCGTGGTGCCGCCCTCAACCGGGCCGCCGAAACTCTCGTGGGCGATCTGCGGGAACAGCGCCCGTGGCATGCCGAAGATCATGGCGATCAGGTCGACGACAAACGACATCAACACCACGGTGTTGCCGGCCAGATAACGGAACCCGTCCCACACCGAAGCGAGCCCTTTGCGCGCGGTACCGTCCCCGGTCGGGGGCATCGACGACAAGCGGATGGTCGCCCAGATCGGCGCGACACAGGTGATCGCGTCGATCAGATACAGCGTCGACAGGTCGACCCAGCGCAGCATCACGCCGGCGAGCAGCGGCCCGACGATTGCCCCGAACTGCGTGACGGTCATGTTCAGCGAGTTCGCGGCGGGAAGCTGATCGTCGGGCAGCATGCGCGGGATCGCCGCCGAGCGAGTCGGAGCGTTGATCGCGTAGAACGCCTGCTGCACCGACAGCAAGCACAGCACCAGCCAGACGTTGTTGAGCGCCAGCGCCGCCTGCACCCACAGCAGCACCGACGCCAGCGCCAATCCGCACGACGCGATGATCAGCAGAACGCGCCGGTCCATCGCGTCCGCCCACGCGCCGCCCCACAGCCCGAACACGATCAACGGAACCAACGCGAACACACCGGACAGGCCGACGTACGCGGAGCTTTGGGTGAGCGCATAGATCTGGACCGGGACGGCGAAGATCGTCAGGTTCGCGCCGATCACCGTGACGACGCCGGACAGCCACAGCCGACGGAAGTCGGGTGTCCGCAGCGGTGCGGTGTCGGCGAGCAGGCTCACGGCTCAGGGTTGAAGGCGCTCAACACGTCCCGCTTGCAAGCGGATCCTGTTGTGCAGCCGGTCCTCGCGGCCCTGCCAGAACTCGACGACCTCGGCGGCGATGAGGTAGCCGCCCCAATTCGGCGGGAGCGGGACCTCCTCGACGTCGGCGAACCGCTCAGTGACCTTCTGAAGTTGTGCCAACAGCTCGGCTCGCGACCCGATCGGCTGCGACTGCGCCGACGCCCACGCGCCCAGCTGTGAACCGCGCGGCCGCTTCGACCAGTAGTCGGCGGTGGCCTCCGCGGTGACTTTGCTCACAGCGCCACGGATGTGCACCTGCCGACCCAGCGCGAACCACGGAAACGTCGCGGACGCGTAGGGGTTCGCGGCGAGTTCGGCGCCCTTGGCGGAGTCGTAGTTCGTGAAAAACGTGATCCCGGTGTCGTCCACGCTCTTGCACAACACCGACCGGCTCATCGGCCTTCCCTCGGCGTCGACAGTGGCCACCACCATCGCGTTCGGCTCGGCGACACCGGCGCGGTCGGCGTCGTCAATCCATTTGCGCAGCAACATAACCCAGCCATCGGCAAGCCAATCGACGTCGAGGTCGGGGCTGCCGTCCTTCTCCACCGATCCGTAGTCCACTCGCATGTTCGCCAGGTGCTTGTCGCCGGGTTGCGCCACGAGCCAACGCTACGCCGGTGCGTCGGCGCCGAGTTACCCACCGGTAGTAACTGTGTCCGCGGCGGGTGCGAGAATCACCGCATGACTGCGGTACCGGAGAATTTCGTCAGCGGACTTGAGGGCGTCGTTGCCTTCACCACCGAGATTGCCGAGCCGGACAAAGACGGCGGCGCGCTGCGCTATCGCGGAGTCGACATCGAGGAGCTGGTCGAGCAGCGGGTCACGTTCGCCGACGTGTGGGCGCTGCTGGTGGACGGCAAGTTCGGTCAGAGCTTGCGGCCGGCGGAGCCATTCCCACTGCCCATCCACACCGGTGACGTGCGCGTCGACGTGCAGGCCGGGCTGGCGATGCTCGCACCGATCTGGGGTTACAAACCGATTCTGGACATCGACGACCAGACGGCCCGCGAGCAGTTGGCCCGGGCCTCGGTGATGGCGCTGTCGTATGTCGCGCAATCCGCACGTGGCATCGAGCGTCCTGCGGTTCCGCAGCGCGAAATCGACCAATGCCGAACTGTCACAGAGCGTTTCATGAAGCGATGGAAGGGTGACCCCGATCCGAAGCAGGTCGAGGCCATCGACGCGTACTGGGTGTCGGCCGCCGAGCACGGGATGAACGCGTCGACGTTCACCGCGCGGGTGATCGCGTCGACGGGTGCCGACGTCGCGGCCGCGCTGTCCGGGGCGATCGGCGCGATGAGCGGCCCGCTGCACGGCGGCGCGCCGGCCCGCGTGATCCCGATGATCGAGGAGGCGGAGAGCACCGGCGACGCGCAGGCGGTGGTCAAGGGCATCCTCGACCACAATGAGAAGCTGATGGGCTTCGGCCACCGGGTGTATCGCGCCGAGGACCCCCGGGCCCGGGTGCTGCGGGCGGCGGCCAAGCGCCTGGACGCGCCGCGCTACGAAGTGGCCGCCGCGTTGGAGCAGGCGGCGTTGACCGAGCTGCGGGAGCGTCGACCCGACCGCGCGATCGAGACCAACGTCGAGTTCTGGGCGGCAATCATCCTCGACTTCGCGGGGGTGCCGCCCAAGATGATGCCGGCGATGTTCACCTGTGGGCGCACCGCCGGGTGGTGCGCCCACATCCTGGAACAGAAGCGGCTCGGCAAGCTGGTGCGGCCGTCGGCGGTGTACGTCGGACCCGGCCCGCGTTCGGTCGAGTCGGTGGACGGGTGGTCGGAGATTTCGCACGCCGCGGCCTGAGCCCGGTCGACTACATGAGCTGCCGCTGGAAGTAGGTGTATTCGAGCGCGGCCGTTCGGGCCTTTTCGTCGATGTTGGTCCCGGCTCCGTGGCCGCCCTGCGTGGCTTCGTAGAAGAGGTAGGGGATTCCGAACTCGGACAGGCGCGCCGCGAACTTCCGAGCGTGCTGCGGGCCGACCCGGTCGTCTTTACTGGTGGTGAAGATGAACGGTTCCGGATACTTCACGCCGCGCTTCAATTGTGCGTAGGGCGAGATTGATTCGAGAAATTCACGCTCGTCCGGATTCGCCACCGAGCCGTATTCGCCCACCCACGACGCGCCCGCCGCAATCTGCTCGTAGCGCACCATGTCCAGCAGCGGAATCTGCATGTCCACCGCGTTCCACAGCTCCGGGTGCTGGGTGAACTCAACGCCCATGAGCAGACCGCCATTGGAGCCGCCCTGGATGCCGAGATGGCGCGGACTGGTGATCTTGCGGGCGATCAGATCGCGGGCTACGGCGGTGAAATCGTCGAACGCCTTCTGCCGCTTGGTTTTCAACGCCGCCTCATGCCAGGCCGGACCGTATTCGCCGCCGCCGCGGATATTGGCGATGACGTAGGCGCCGCCGCGTTCCAGCCAGAGCTTGCCCATCAGGCCGTTGTAGCCTGGCGTCGAGGACGACTCGAAACCGCCGTATGCGTACAAGATCGTCGGCGTGGTGCCGTCGTACTTCAAGTCGGCGGCGTGCACGATGAAGTACGGCACCTCGGTGCCGTCGGGTGAGGTTGCCTTCAGCTGCTCCACCACGAAGCGCGACGAATCAAACCGCGCCGGAGAGGATTTCACCGGATCGACGCGGCCGTCGGCGGTATTCAGGTGGTACAGAGTGGTCGGGGTGAGCATCGAGGTGACCGAGAGATAGGCGACATCGCCGCGTGAATCGGCGGCCACCGCACTGACCGTCGCATTGTCCGGCAAGGGAACCGGCTGCCCCGACCAGGTGCCGTCGGGCCCCCGGCTGTACACGGTGGCGCGTCCCTTGACGTCGTACAGCGAGGTGACGACGACGCGGTCGCGCGTGGTCATCACGCTCTGCATCGCCTCCTGCGGCCCGGGCGCGTAGACGACGGTGGCCCTCAGCCGCTCTGGATCCAGCGTCATCTCGTCGACGTTCAGCGATACCAGCGACCCTGAGTGGAAGGTGGTGCCGCCGGTTGTCCAGTCCTGCCGAAGCGAGACCAGCACCTGGTCGCCGACCATGCCCTCCACGTCGGCCTTGGGCGGCAACGCCATTCGCACCGGCTGCCCACCGCCCAGCAGACTGACCTGGTTCTCGTAGAACGTCGGCCGGCGCACCACCAGATTCAGCAGCCGGCCCGCGCCGTTGTCCAGTAGCGCGCCGGTGGTGGAAAGCTCGTCGGCCTTGTCGCCGCGCGCGACCTCCACCGCCTGGTCCAGGGGCTGCCCGCGCTGCCACCGTTTGACCACGTACGGATAGCCGGAGGTCGTCATCTCCCCCGGCTGCCATTCCCGTGACACCAACAGCGTGTCGGCGTCCACCCACGTCGTGTACTGCTTGCCGCGCTCCAACACGAACCCGTCGGGCACGAATTGCCCTGCCGCACGGTCGAATTCGCGCACAGCCACGGCGTCCTCGCCGCCCTCGGACAGACTCACCAGACAGCGCATGCGCGTCACCGGATCACAATCCATCCCCTCCCACACCCAATTGCGCCCCTCGGCCTGTGCGAGCGCGTCCAGATCCAGCACCGTCTTCCACTGCGGCTGCGGCGACTCGTAATCGATGACGGTCGTCTCCCGCCAGATCCCCCGCTTGTGCTGTGCGTCTTGCCAGAAGTTCCCGACGACCCCGTCTTCCAGCAGAGCCGGAAGCGGCAACCGGTCCGGCGCGTTCCCCAGTTCCACCGCCTGCGCCAGGTTGCCCGCGTACCGCGGATCCTGCTCCAGCACGGCGAGCGTCTTCGCGTTCTCCGCCTGGACCCACGACTGCACCTGAGGACTGTCCAACTCCTCCAGCCACAGGTACGGATCGGTCGCCGTGTCGGATCTGCTGCACGCTGCGACCAGGACGGCCAACGTCACGATGACCGCCGTTCGTGCTCGGCCCATGTCTGTCACCCGTTGGTCTGCGCCTCGATCGAGGAGTCGTGTGCACGTTACATCCACTTGTCGGTGCCCGGTGGTTGCATGGCGGTGTAGCGATGAGTTCGGCGTCCGCGGCCGGTCGATATCACTGACCCCGCCGTGGGGTCCGACATCTACGAAGGAGATCACCATGGCAATCGAAGTGACGCCCGCTGTGCTACCCCACCTGACGGTCGACAACGCCGCCGCCGCCATCGACTTCTACGTCAAGGCATTCGACGGTGTTGAGCTGGGCCGGGTTCCAGGCCCCGACGGCAAGAAGCTGATCCACGCGGCCGTGCAGGTCAACGGCACCACAGTGATGCTCGCCGACGACTTCCCGGAGATGAACGACGGCAAGTCCACCACACCGAACGCGCTCGGCGGCACGCCCGTGACCATCCATCTCGTCGTGACCGACGTCGACACGCAGTTCCAACGCGCGGTGGACGCGGGCGCCACGGTCGTGATGCCTGTGGAGGAGCAGTTCTGGGGCGACCGCTACGGCGTGCTGCGTGACCCGTTTGGGCACCAGTGGTCAATGGGTCAGCCGGTGCGCGAGGTGAGCCCCGAGGAGATCGCGAACGCGATGCAGCAGCAGTGAGCGCTTCGGGCGCCTGCTGACGACTTCGGAGCAGCGCATAGCATCGCGGTTGATGGCATCACCTGATCACAACGAGCCCGCCGACCAGCCGGCGAATTCGTCTGACCAGAAGCCCTCCCGCGTACGCGCGGTGAGGTCTGCGGTGGTCAGGCCGTTCACGCGGACGGGTCGGTACTACGCGCAGTCGCGGCGGGATTTCCGCGACCGCATAGCGACCGAACTTCCTCTCGTGCGGCCCACGCTCGGCCTCCTCGCACAGGCGTTCCGCGATGAGGTCGTGCTTGTCGGGCTGCAGCTGAGCCGGCCGATCAGCGAACCGCAGGCGTTCGAGCGGATCACCCGCGAGGTGGAGGCCGCGCTCGAGATGTATGGGCGAAATGGCTGGCTGGACAAGCCGGAGACGTATTTCGCCGCGCCGCGGCCGCTCACTAACATCACGATCCACGATGTCAACCGCCGCAAGCGGTCCTACCAGCGGTTCGTGTTCGACAGCGGCTATGCGCCGTATCCGGGTGAGCCGGGCCGTGAGCGGTGGCTCAGCTATGAGGCGACCAAGCGCGTGTACGGGTTGATGCTGCGCCATCGCGAACCCCGGCCGTGGGTGGTGTGCGTGCACGGCACGGAAATGGGGCGGGCCCGTGTCGACCTGAGGCTCTTCCGAGCTTGGCATCTGCACAACGATCTCGGCCTGAACGTCGCCCTGCCCGTGCTGCCGCTGCACGGCCCGCGCAAGCGGGGAGTGCCGAAGGGTGCGGTGTTGCCCGGTGAGGATGTGCTGGACGACGTACACGCGGCTGCTCATGCCGTGTGGGACATCCGCCGCGTGGTGTCGTGGATCCGGTCGCAGGAGCCGGAGTCGGCAATCGGCCTGAACGGCATGTCGCTCGGCGGCTACATCGCGTCTCTCGTGGCCAGTCTCGAGGACGGCCTCACTTGCGCGATCCTCGGCGTTCCCGTCGCCGATCTGGTCGAAATCCTCGCGCGCCACTCTGGCTTGAGCAGCGACGACCCGCGCCGGGAGACGATCACGATGGCCAGACCCCTGGGCCGCATGGTGTCACCGCTTTCGCTCACCCCGCGCGTCCCGATGAACGGCCGCTTCATCTACGGCGGAGTGGCCGACCAGGTCGTGCACCCTCGGGATCAGGTGGTCCGCTTGTGGGAACACTGGGGCAAACCTGAAATCGTCTGGTACCGAGGCGGTCACGCGGGTTTTTTCCGCTCCCGGCCCGTGCAGGACTTCATCGACGCCGCACTCGTGCAGTCGGGACTCCTCCATTCGTGACGAATTAACGCTTCAGCAACGACAGCACGCCGCGCCGGTCTGTCGTTGTGGGCGGCCAGCATCTCGCCAATGGTGGTGAACTTGTCGCGCGGTCTTCCTTCGGCGCGGCCGCGGTCGATCTCGGCCCGGTCGATGGCGCGCCAGCGCGCATGGTCGACGACGTCGGGCTGTCGGCGACGAACCAGTCTGTCCAGCGCGTGCAGTCCCGCCGCCGGATCGGCGAGCCGACCGTCGTTGTAATCGTCGACGAGCGCATTGACGGTTTCCTGAGCACACGACTTGTTGGTGCCGATGAAACCCGTTGGGCCCCTTTTGATCCAGCCAGTGACGTACGAACCGCGGACTGGAGCACCGGTCGACGGGTCGACCGCCCGGCCGCCGCGGTTGGGCACCACATCGGCGTCGTCGTCGAATGGCAGGCCGGGAACCGGCCAGCCGCGGTAGCCGATTGAACTCAGCACCAGTCCCGCCTCGACCTCGAGCGTCTCGTCGGTACCCGTCACGGTGAACTCGACACCGGCAGCGCGTTCGTTCCCAAGCACCCGCGACGGGGTCAGGCGATACGCGAGCCGGATCACCGGCGCGTCGTCGCGTTCGTCGTAAATATCCAGCGACGCAAGCAGTTCCAGCTTGTGGCGGGACATCCTGTCGGTGCAGTCTGCGAGGTCCGCATGCACCAGCTCGTGGTTGTCGGCGCTCAGCACCACCCGCGACGCGGCCGTCAGCCCGATCATCTCCGGAAGTGTGAACGCCGACTGAGCGGGCCGGCGGCGGGCGGCGACGACCTCGCGAACCTTGCTGTCGCGCAGCGCGGCCAGCGCGTGCCGCGAAATATCGCTGTGAGCCAACCGTTTCGGGTCGGCGGTCAGGATCCGCGCGACGTCCAGCGCGACGTTGCCGTTGCCGACGATCACCACCCGCTCGTGGTCGAGTGGCACGGCGAGGTCTCGGTAGTCGGGGTGAGCGTTGATCCAGGCGACGAGTTCG
>DASWBF010000565.1:0-1599 GCA_036390735.1 Mycobacterium sp.
TGCAGCCGTTGTACGACTACGGCGTGAAACACCCCGGCTGGGTGCAGTTTTGGGACGTGCTGTGCACCGTATTCAGCCCGGCGGCCTTTCGCCTCGTCGGTGCAGCGATCGTGGTCCTCGCGGTGTTCAGACGCAATCTGCGGGTCATCCTGTTTATCCTCACGGCGATCGGGATGAGCGGGATCGTCACACAGATTGCGAAAGGCCTGGCCGACCGCCCCCGGCCTACAACCGCATTGGCTGCGGCAAGCTCCAGCGCGTTCCCGTCGGGCCATGCGCTCGGCGTGATGGCGGCCGTCCTTGCGCTGCTTACCATTTCGGCGGGCATGTTCAACCGGCGCGGACGCGCGGCATCCATCGTTTTCGGCGCGGTGGTGGTGATCGCTGTCGGCGTCGGCCGCGTCGTGCTGAACGTGCACCACCCGTCCGACGTGCTCGCCGGCTGGGCGCTCGGCTACCTCTGGTTCCTTGCCTGCCTGCTTGCCATCCGCCCGCTGCCGCTCGCCGCGGTGGCCGCGCCCGAGGTGGAACCTATCGGCGCGGCGGCAGACGAAACACCGCAAGCGCGCGGTATCTGACGCTGAAGCTCGCCGACTCGTGCTCGGATCCCACTTCGCCGTCGCGAGCGATCATGGTCGGGCCGTCCAGTGCTTTGAAAGCGAACTCCGGCACCTGGCGTTCGTGGTAGAGCGCGCTGCGCTGGAGGCGGCCCAGCATCAGCGACGCCAGAATGCGCAGTTTGCTCAAGCGGCGGCCGGTCTCCAGGATGCGCACGTCGAGCAGCCCGTCGTCCATGCGGGTGCGCCGGGAGGGTGCGAAGCCGGACGGCAGGTAGGTGGAATTCCCGATGAAGAACAGCGACGTCTGCATCGTCTTGTTGTCGAACTGGATTCGTACCGGCTCGCCGTGACGCAGCGTGTGGACCATCGAATACAACGTCGCAACCGGCTTGCTGATCTTGTGCTCCAGCCGTTCCCGGGTTTGGACAAACGTCGGATAGGCGCCGATGCTCGCGGTGTTGATCACGATGTTGTCGCCGTTGAAGCAGACCAGGTCGACGCGAAAGACGGTGCCGTCGTGGATCGCCTGGATTGTCTTGGCGGCCGAGTCGCAGCCGATGTCCTTTGCGAAGTGGTTGAACGTGCCGCCGGGGAACACCGCGAGAGGCAACCCGGCCTCGACGGCGATGCTGGCCACGCACGACACCGAGCCGTCACCGCCGCAGACGGCAAGCACCCGCGCTCTTTCGGCCGCCTTCCGCGCCGTCTCCTCGACGGAGTCGTCGGGCGCCAACTCGACGATCTCGGCCCTCGGCAATTGCTCACGGACCTGCGCGATGACGCTGTCTGAACCCCGGCCGGACGCCGGGTTCACCACCATCACCACTCCGTCTCCGTCGGGTCGGGGCGGCGTGTAGACCCGCAACGGGTCGGCTTTGGGGATGGCGGAGGTGACGATCGGCGGCACCAGCCGACCGCCGAGCACGGCGATCGACGCGCCGATGCCGAAGCCGATGAAGACGTCGCCGGGGTAGTGGGCGCCGGTCGCGACGCGGGACAACCCGACGAGCCCGGCGAGCAGCGCCAGCACCAGCCCCAG
>DASWBF010000566.1:0-4358 GCA_036390735.1 Mycobacterium sp.
AGTGATCATCCACTCGGCAGCCTCGTGCGGGGTCAGCGCGGGCAATCCCTGGTAGGTGGCTACAGCCAACCGCGGCGCTTGAACGCCACGTACAAGACCACGACAAGCAGGACGATCACGGCGGTGCTGACGACGAACCCCGACCAGGCACCGAAGCCCGGATAGGGCACGTTCTGGCCGTAGAAGCCGGTGATCGCCGTCGGCACGGCGATGATCGCGGCCCAGCCGGTCAGCTTCTTCATCACGGTGTTGAGCCGGGCATCCTGTAGCGACAGATTGGTCTCGAAAACCGTAGTGATCATGTCGCGCAACGATTCCGTCCATTCGGATACCCGCAGGACGTGGTCGTACAGATCGTCGTAGTGAGGGTCGAGTTCCCGTGCGGACTTGACGTTGACGCGGTGGTGCTGGATCGCGTTGACGACCTCGCGCATCGGAAGCGCGACGCGGCGCAGATGGACAAGATCTCTGCGCATCTGGTAGGTCCGGCGCTGAAAGCCCCGCTTACTCGCGTTCCCGTCGAACAGATCGTCTTCGATCGACTCGATGTAGTCGTCGAGTGCTTCCACGGCCTCGAAGTGTCCGTCGACCACGACGTCCAACAGCCCGTGCACGAGTGAGCCGACCCCGTACTCCTGTCCTCCGAGCTCGTCCCACCTCTTGGGCACGTCGTCGATGTCGAAATCGGGGGCCAGCCGCACCGTGATCAGACCCTGCGGCAGCACGAACGCCGAGATCCGGTGCATCGACAGGACGGTCTCCGAGTCGACGCCGGTGTCGAGGACCTGGACCGCGTAAACGGTGAAGAACGTGTGGGTGGCGTACACCGTTGCCTTCACCCGTTCTCGCGCTGCCACGGCGTCTTCCACCGCCCAGTCGTTGAGCCCGAGCTCCTGAGCCAGATCGCAGAGTGCGGCGTGGTCGGGGTTGAACATGTCGACCCACACCAGCGTGTCGTCTTCGGCGAGGTAGTCCGCGATCTTGTCGAACTCGAAGTCGTCGCAAGGTTTGCCCGCCCGCCAAACCCGGCCACGGACATTGGCTTGCCCATGCACCACACCATCATCTCAATGTCGACGGCCCGAACGCATATCGGTTCGCCGGAATCACGACCGAGGCATGAGCGCTCAAGCGCAACGAAGGGCGGCGACGCCGGACGAGCCCGCTGCTCAGAAGTAGCGGGGGAACGGGCTCCAGTCCGGGTCGCGCTTTTCCAGGAACGCGTCGCGGCCCTCGACGGCCTCGTCGGTCATGTACGCCAGCCGCGTCGCCTCACCGGCGAACAGCTGCTGGCCCACCAACCCGTCGTCGAGCAGATTGAACGCGAACTTCAACATCCGTTGCGCCTGAGGCGATTTCGCGTTGATGGTCTTCGCCCACTCCACCCCGACGGTTTCCAGATCCGCGTGGTCGACGACCTCGTTGACCGCACCCATCCGATGCATCTGCTCGGCGGTGTACGGCCGGCCGAGGAAGAAGATCTCGCGGGCGAACTTCTGCCCGACCTGCTTGGCCAGATACGCGCTGCCGTAGCCGCCGTCGAAGCTGCCGACGTCGGCGTCGGTCTGTTTGAAGCGCGCGTGCTCGCGGCTGGCCAGCGTCAGGTCGCACACCGCGTGCAGGCTGTGCCCGCCGCCGGCCGCCCAGCCGTTGACGAGGCAGATCACCACCTTCGGCATGAACCGGATCAGCCGCTGCACCTCGAGGATGTGCAGCCGCCCGGCGCGGGCGGGATCCACCGTCTCAGCGGTCACGCCGGACGCGTACTGGTAGCCGCTGCGGCCGCGGATGCGCTGGTCGCCGCCGGCGCAGAACGCCCAGACGCCGTCCTTCGGGGACGGCCCGTTGCCGGTCAGCAACACCACGCCGACGTCGGGTGACATCCGCGCATGGTCCAGCGCACGGTACAGCTCGTCGACGGTGTGCGGCCGGAACGCGTTGCGCACCTCCGGTCGGTTGAACGCCACCCGCACCGTGCCGTCGGACACGTGGCGGTGGTACGTGATGTCGGTGAGGTCACCGAAGCCGTCGATAGGATGCCACAGCGACGCGTCAAAAGGGTGCGATGAGCCGCTCGGGCGAAGAGCCATGTCATTGTCGGTCAAGGCTGTTGGACCCCGTCCTTGGTGATCGTCTGGTCGCCGCAGGTAATCGTCTGCGCCGCGGTCACCGCCGGGTCTTGCTCCGAGGGTGCGGCGACGGTGTCGGACCGGCCGGGTGTTGCGGTCGCGCCGTTGACGACGATCTCGGTGCGGCGCACCGTCCAGCCGCTGTCGCCGATCTGCGCCTGCAACCCGACCAGGTGGCGGCCGTCGCCGAGGTCGGCGCACCCGATGCCGGTGCCCGCGCCACGCAGGTTCTCCTGATCGAACACGAACGGCTCGCCCTGGTCATCGACGACGGGAGTGATGTCGCAACCGGACACCAGATAGAGGTGAGCGCCGCGGCCGTTGCTGACGATCAGTTGATGTTGGCCGTTCTGTTGGGCGTCGACCAGCATGGCCTGCAGCGGCAGCGGGCCGGCGTTGGCCACCTGCACGACGCCGGTTCCGGCGGGGGTGGTGATGCCGACGGAACCGTCGCGGCCGACCCACAGCATGTCGCCGCGGCCGACCTGTCGGCTGGCCGCGTCGAGCGGCGGTTTGGTCTGGCTGCACGAGGCGGCCGACGCGGGCGCCGCCGTCACCGCGGGCACAAGGGCGAAGGCCACGGCCGTCGCAAGAAGCAGGCGGGCGATCATGATGCGACCGGGTCGAATCGGAACACCGCGCACCGGCCGGCGAGCGCCTCGAACTCCTCCGGCCGGCCGTCTTTCACCAGGCCTGCCTTCTTCATGAACTCCACGCCCGTCGGGACCTCCGTCGGGAACTCCCGCAGCAGTGGCCGCGCCTCGTCGGGCGACATCTCGACCATCCGCACCCGCTCGGAGCGGCGGCCCTGCGTCAGCGTCGCCTCGCCGGCCGCGCGCACGTTAGCGACCCAGTCCGCACCGGGGAAGCCTTCGACGGCATAGCGGTGGCCGTCGACGTGCATCGGTGTGACCGGGGTGGAGCGGGGCTTGCCCGACTTGCGGCCCGGCGCGGTCAGCACGGTCGGACTTTCCTTGCCGCTGATCGGCAGCCCCAGCCGCATCATCGCGATGAAGACCTTGTTCATGGGTTTCAGCCACCACGGCGGCCGGATGCGCTCTGTGTTGGACATATCGGCGACGCTACCTGTCACAGGTCGACGCCGTAACTGGCCAGCGCCTGGAGCAGCCCGTCCGGCCGGTGCGCGGTGGGCAGCGGGTCGACGAGCACGAAACCGCACCCGACGTCGCGCGCCCCGCCGTCGGCGTCGTCGCTGTCGCCGACCATCACGGTGTCGCAGGCTTTGACACCCAGCCGCTCCAGCGCTGTCTGGAAGATCGCCGGGTCGGGTTTGACGGCACCGATTTCGAACGACAGCACGAACTCGTCGACGTCGGCACCGAGCGCTTCGAACGCCGGCCGCAGATCGAACGCGATGTTGGACACGACAGCAGTCTTGATTCCCTTGGCGGACAACGCTTTCAACACGGAAGCAGTGTCCGGGTACGGTGTCCAGCAGGATGGGTCGATGACTCGGCGGTAGAGGGCCTCGGCGTGGTGGTCGGCCAGGCCCGACGCCCGCAGCACATGCAGGTAGGCCTCCCGGTGCAGGTGCGGCGCCAGGTCGCGGTTCACCCACGTGCGGTACTTGTCCGGCGTCATCTCGACCGACCGGCCGGTGGGGGCGGTCAGCCTGCGCATCAACTCCGCCTGGACGTGCCCGTCCACCTCGGCGTCATGGTCCAGCTGCATCCCGGCGAACCAGCTGTCGTCTTCCTCGAGCCGAAACAGCGTGCCGGAGAAGTCGAACAACACCGCCGCCACCATGCGCCCATCGTGCCAGCGGCGATCCCAGCCTCGCCCACTGTGCCGACTACCTGAGCGCCTGAGTCGTCAACCACCTTCTTGCCCGCCTCGTGAGCGACAACTCGTTGACCTGCGGTAAACGCGTGGTGTTGTCGCTAATTGCTCACTCCTCGTTATGCCGTTTGACCTCGGGAAACACCGCTGTCGCTACGAGGCGGGCAAAGGCACTCATGCTCCCGCGGCGCACGAACGTCAGCCCACGGCGCGGCCCGCGCCCTTCCAGAACTTCGCGCGCACCGCCTTCTTGTCCGGCTTGCCCAGCCCGGTCAGCGGCAGCGCGTCGACGACCACGACCTGCTTCGGCGACTGCACTGACCCTTTGCGCTCCTTGACGGCAGCCTGGATCTCGACGGTCATCGCCGTCACAGATTCCTGGTCGCGCGGCGCATCCTCGCGCAGCACCACGACCGCGGTGACGGCCTC
>DASWBF010000567.1:0-7295 GCA_036390735.1 Mycobacterium sp.
GGGAAATCCGCCGCCGGCAGGCGGTCGCACATCGTTGTGGAGCCTAGGGGATTCGAACCCCTGACTTCTGCCTTGCAAAGGCAGCGCTCTACCAACTGAGCTAAGGCCCCTTGGGTTCGTCGGCTGCGTGCCAGACCTCGCCGGCGCGCCGTGACCGCACGATCAGCACCGCCACCGCGAGCACGGCGAGCAGTACGACGAGCCTCATGGTGCACCTCTTCCGTGGGGCTAGGAGGACTCGAACCTCCGACCTCTTCGTTATCAGCGAAGCGCTCTAACCGCCTGAGCTATAGCCCCGAACATGCGTGGACCGAGCGACGAGATTACCGCAATCGCGGCCACCCGCCCAAACCCTCAATCCCGATCGGCGAGCGTCACCTCGACGCCGCCGACGAGATCGGTAGTGAGGTTGTAAACGAACGCGCCGACGGTGGCCATCGCGGTCAGCAGCACGATGTTCATCAGGCCGATCAACGCTGCACCGCCGAAGATCGTGCCGCTAGACACCAACTCGCTGTTGGTGGTGTTGTTCAGCAAGTCGCCCACGTTGCTGTTGAGCTTGGCCCAGACCCCCATCCCGCCGAGCACCAGGTACAGGAACGCGACCGCGATCATCCAGACGAAAAACAGCGCCACCGACAGCACGAGCGACACCTTCAGCACGCTCCACGGGTCGACGCGGCGGATCTGCATGCTGGCGCGCACGGGGCCACTGGTGCGAGTGCCCACCTGCACCCTGCCTGTTGCCGCCGACCTTGCGGCTCCCGCGCCCGACCGCGGGGTCGGAGCAGGCGGTTCGCCACTCGGTCGCTCGGCCGGCGGTTTGGCCCGCGAAGGACGTGGGGCCGGACCGGACAGGTCGGGCAGCTCACTGCGGATGGTTTCGCTGCGGGCGGGCGCATCGGGCCGCGGAGGTGCCGGCGCCTCGGGCTCGGGTGTCTGCGTGCTGGCCGACGACCCGGAGATGAAGCGGTTGATCCTCTCCTCGATACCGGATGCCCCGTGCGGCCCGGAGGTCTCCGCGCGCCGCGGTGGCGCCGGCGGCGGCTGCTGAGGCCGGGCAGCTGCGGCGCGCTCCCAGGGCGGCACGTCGCCTGTCCCGGTTTCCGGCGTCGTCGAGACCGGACCTGATCCCGTCGATTGGGCGGCGCCCGGTGCGGGCGCGTTGCCGTTGCCCGGCTCGTTCGGTGAGCTCACCTACGGCTCCTTACGTGGTCGAGTCCGGTTCGGCGTCCGCACTGTCACCTTCCTCGGCGTTGCGTGCAATGGCAACCAGTGTGTCGCCCTCGCCCAGGTTCATCAATCGAACACCCTTGGTCTGGCGTCCGGCCTTGCGGACCTGTCGCGCGGCGGTGCGGATCACGCCTCCGCCCGAGGTGATCGCGTACAACTCGGTGTCGTCGTCGACCACCAGCGCTCCCACCAGGGTGCCACGGCGGCGGTCGTATTGAATGGTCAGCACCCCTTTACCGCCGCGGCCCTGCACCGGGTACTCGTCCATGGCCGTGCGCTTGGCGTAGCCGCCGGAAGTCGCGACCAGCAGATACGTGTCCGGAACGACCACGTTCAGGGACAGCAGCGCGTCGTCGGTGTTGAACCGCATGCCCTGCACGCCGGACGTCGCGCGGCCCATCGGACGCAGCGCCTCGTCGCTGGCGGTGAACCGGATCGACTGGCCCTTCGCCGACACCAGCAGCAGATCGTCCTCTCCGGAGCACAGCACTGCGCCGACGAGCTCGTCGCTGTCGCGCAGGTTGATCGCGACGATGCCGCCGGAGCGGTTGGAGTCGAAGTCGGTGAGCTTGGATTTCTTCACCAGCCCATTGCGGGTGGCCAACACCAGGTACGGGGCGTCCTCGTAGCTGCGGATCTGGATCACTTGCGCGATGCGTTCGTCCGGCTGGAAGGCCAGCAGGTTCGCGACGTGCTGGCCGCGCGCCGTGCGCGACGCCTCCGGAAGGTCGTACGCCTTGGCGCGATACACCCGCCCCTGGGTGGTGAAGAACAGGATCCAGTCGTGCGTGGAGCAGACGAAGAAGTGGTTGACGATGTCGTCGGCCTTGAGCCCGGCGCCCTGCACGCCCTTGCCGCCGCGCTTTTGGCTGCGGTACAGGTCGGTCTTGGTGCGCTTGGCGTAACCGGTTTCGGTGATCGTGACGACGACGTCTTCGCGGGCGATCAGGTCCTCGTCGGACACTTCGCCGTCGGCGGCGATGATGCGCGTGCGCCGGTCGTCGCCGTGCTTGTCGGCGATCTCTTTGAGTTCGTCGCGCACGATGGTGCGCTGGCGTTCCGGCTTGGCGAGAATGTCTTCCAGGTCGGCGATTTCGGCTTCGATCTTGGCGAGATCGTCGACGATGCGCTGACGTTCGAGTGCTGCGAGGCGGCGCAGCTGCATGTCGAGGATGGCTTGAGCCTGGATCTCGTCGATGTCGAGCAGCTCGATCAGGCCCTGGCGCGCATCGTCCACGGTTTGTGACGCGCGGATCAGCGCGATCACCTCGTCGAGCGCGTCGAGTGCCTTGACCAGGCCGCGCAGAATGTGGGCGCGCTCGTTGGCTTTTCGGAGGCGGTAGCGGGTGCGCCGGATGATGACGTCGAGCTGGTGCTCGACGTACAGCCGGATCATCTGGTCAAGCCTTAGGGTGCGCGGGACCCCGTCGACGATCGCGAGCATGTTGGTGCCGAAGCTGGTCTGCAGCTGCGAGTGCTTGTAGAGGTTGTTCAGCACAACCTTGGCGACCGCGTCGCGCTTGAGTTCGATGACGATGCGGATGCCGACCCGGTCGCTGCCCTGATCCTCGATGTTGGCGATTCCGTTGAGCTTTCCGTCTCGGACCTGGTCGGCAATCGAGGTGATGAAGTTGTCGTGGTTGACCTGGTAGGGGAGTTCGGTGATGACCAGCGAGGTGCGGCCGCGGCTGTCTTCCTCGATCTCGGCGACGCCGCGCATCCGGATCGAGCCGCGGCCGGTGGTGTAGGCATCGGTAATCCCTTGCGAGCCAACGATCAAGCCCGCGGTGGGGAAGTCGGGACCCTTGACCCGCTTCATCACGGCCTTGAGGGTCTTCTCCTCGTCGGCCTCGTGGTTCTCCAGGCACCAGAACACCGCTTCGGCCAGCTCGCGCAAATTGTGCGGCGGGATGTTGGTGGCCATGCCGACCGCGATGCCGCCGGAACCGTTGGCGAGCAGGTTCGGAAACCGGCTCGGCAGAACCGTCGGTTCCTGCACCCGGCCGTCGTAGTTCGGGATGAAATCGACTGTCTCTTCGTCGATTTCGCGAAGCATCTCCATGGCCAGCGGAGTGAGCCGCGCTTCGGTGTTGTGGCTGACGAAGCCGTTGGTGACGAAGGCGTGGTCGGCTGTGTCGACACGTAAGCTGTAGACCGGCTGCACGCTGGCGTCGGTCAGGCTGCCTACGCGCGCGTAGTGGTAGCGGCCGTCGGTGAGCTCGGCGGCAATAGCCTGTGCGTCGGGATCTCCGGTCGCGACAAACTCCGCCAAGCCCGGGACTTCGCCGACACTACGGTTGTGTACGGATTTCGGCTGATTTTCGTCAACAACCGTAGTCTCGGCGAGCATTACGGCGTAATCGCCAGGGCGAATCTCCTCGACGAGTTTCCACAGCAGTGTCGGCACGCCGGCCACGTCGACCAGGCACAGCAGCGGGTGGTTCGCCGTGCCGGTGACTTCATACCCCTCGACCGTCCGCACCGTGTACGTCTGGTGCTCGCCGGAATGGAACAGCCGATCGGCGACGACGGGAGTTCCTTGCCGGCCAAGCACTTTCACGTCGATGACGTTATCGGAGTTGGGCTGCGCGCCGGGCACCACATCGCGAATCCGGATCGACTTGCCATCCGGCAGGCTCACCAGTGCATCGCCCGTGACGCAGTACCTCATCGCGGCCGGCGGATCGTTGCCCGGCGAGCCGAAGTTGCCCTGGCCGTCGACCAGCGGGTAGCGCAGCGACCACGGCTGCGCCATCCGCACCAACGTGTCGTAGATCGACGCGTCGCCGTGCGGATGATAGTTGCCCATCGTTTCGGCCACGGAGCGAGCGGATTTCGCGTGGCTGCGGTCCGGCCGGAAGCCCGAGTCGAACATCGCGTACAGCACCCGCCGGTGCACTGGCTTGAGGCCGTCGCGCACCTCAGGCAGCGCGCGGCCCACGATCACGCTCATCGCGTAATCGATGTAGCTGCGCTGCATCTCCTGCTGGATGTCGACCGGCTCGACGCGGTCGACCGCGTCGTCAGGTGGCAGCGTTGTATCAGTCATGTAAGCCCCGTCAGTTGGTTAAACTTCGCCTAAACATCAAGGAAGCGGACGTCTTTCGCGTTGCGGGTGATGAAGCTGCGACGCGCCTCGACGTCCTCGCCCATCAGGATCGAGAACAGCTCGTCAGCCGCGGCGGCGTCATCCAGCGTGATCTGGCGGAGCACGCGCACCGATGGGTCCATCGTGGTCTCCCAGAGTTCCTTGGCGTCCATCTCGCCGAGACCCTTGTACCGCTGGATGCCGTCCTCCTTGTTGATCTTCTTGCCGGCCTTCATCCCTGCTTCCAACAGCCCGTCGCGCTCGCGGTCGGAGTACGCAAATTCCGGCTCGGACCGCTGCCATTTCAGCTTGTACAGCGGCGGCTGCGCGAGGAACACGTGCCCGTTTTCGATCAGCGGCCGCATGAACCGGAACAGCAACGTCAACAGCAGCGTCGAAATGTGCTGGCCGTCGACATCGGCGTCGGCCATCAAAACGATCTTGTGGTAGCGCAGTTTGGCGAGGTCGAACTCGTCGTGGATGCCGGTGCCCAGCGCGGTGATGATCGCCTGCACCTCGGTGTTCTTCAGCACCCGGTCGATGCGCGCTTTCTCGACGTTGATGATCTTGCCGCGCAGCGGCAGGATGGCCTGGAACATCGAATCGCGGCCGCTCTTCGCCGAGCCGCCGGCCGAATCGCCTTCCACCACATACAGTTCCGACTTGCGGGGATCGGTGGAGCGGCAGTCGGCGAGCTTACCGGGCAGGCCGCCGATGTCGGTGGCGCTCTTGCGCCGCACCAGCTCCCGCGCCTTGCGCGCCGCGATGCGCGCCTGCGCCGACGAGACCGCCTTGTTCACTACCACTTTCGCGTCGGCGGGGTTGGACTCGAACCAGTGCGTCAACTGCTCGTTGCACACCCGCTGCACGAACGACTTCACCTCGGTGTTGCCCAGCTTGGTCTTGGTCTGGCCCTCGAACTGCGGCTCGGCCACCTTGGCCGAGATGACCGCCGCCAGCCCCTCCCGGATGTCGTCGCCGGTGAGGTTGGGGTCTTTGTCCTTCAGCAGCTTTCGGTCCTTGGCGTACTTGTTCACCACCGAGGTCAGCGCCGCGCGAAAACCCTCCTCGTGGGTACCGCCCTCATGGGTGTTGATGGTGTTCGCGAAGGTGTGCACCGATTCCGAATAGCCGGCGTTCCACTGCATCGCCACCTCGACCTCATGGCCGGGGCCCTTGCCCTGGAAGTCGACGACGCTGCTGTGGATCGCCTGCTTCGTCCGGTTGATGTGCTTGACGAAATCCACCAATCCGCCGGGGTAGTGGAACATCCGGTGCTTGACCTTGTGCGGCGCGATCGCTTCGGCGGCCTTCTCCTCCGCCGTTTTCGGCGCCTCGGCGGTGTCGCTGACGACCTCGTCGACCACCTCTTCCTGCGACACCCGCTCGTCGGTGAGCTCGATGGTCAGGCCCTTGTTCAGGAACGCCATCTCCTGCAGTCGGCGTGCGACGGTTTCGAAGTCGTATTCGGTGGTTTCGAAGATGTTCGGGTCGGCCCAGAACCGCACCGTGGTGCCGGCCTTCTTGGTTTTCTCGCCCTGCTTGAGCGTGCCGGGCACGGAGTGGTCGTACTGCTGAAACCACTCGTAGCCGTCGCGCGAAATTTCGACCTCGAGCCGACTGGACAGCGCGTTGACCACCGAGACACCGACACCGTGCAGGCCACCGGACACCGCGTAGGCGTCGGAATCGAACTTGCCCCCGGCGTGCAGTTGCGTCATCACGACGTCGACGGTCGGAACGCCGGACGCGTGGGTTGCGACCGGGATGCCGCGGCCGTCGTCGATCACTTCGACCCCGCCGTCCTCGAGCAGCCGCACGTCGACCTTGGCGGCGTAGCCCGCCATCGCTTCGTCGACCGCGTTGTCCACGACCTCCCAGATCAGGTGGTGCAGGCCGCGCTCGCCGGTGGAGCCGATGTACATGCTCGGGCGTTTGCGGACAGCCTCCAGCCCCTCGAGAATTGTGATGGATTGGGCGCCGTACTCCGTTTGAGCTTTCTTTCTCTGGGCAGCCACAGTCGGACAGTTCTCCTTGGGGTTCGCATGCGAGCGGTTCGGTCACCGCGAGCGGGGTCTGCGTCCAGTCTACCGTCAACCGCCGTCAGCACCGATTCTCCGGCGGCGTTTCTACACACCTAATAACGCCGTGCACGAAATTTCTCGACCACGGCCTCGTCCTGACGCTTGCGAACATTATTTGCGACGTTCAGACGGCTCTCAGACCACTAAGATGGGCCGGTCATCCGTACGTGTCCCGAGGGCCGCGGCCGGCCACCCGAAGCGGCCCCTTCCGCCACGACGGCGCGGCCGGACCGGTGATCTTGAGCGCCGTCACGACACCGTCCCCGACCGCCGCGGCAATCTTGGCCAGCAGTTGCGCCTGCATCATCCGCAACTGAGTGGCCCAGGCGGTTGACTCCGCCGTCACGTTCAGCACCCCGTCGTGCAGGGCGGTGGGCGAGGCGTGGTCGGAGATCTGCGCGCCGACCACCGACGCCCAGGAGCCGAACACGGTGCCTTCTGCGACCCGTGCCGACCAGCCGCGGGTCGCGGCGAGATCCCTGGTGACGGTGCCGAGAAGTTGCGGATCGCGGGCGTCGGGACCAGGCCCAGACCAGGCGCGACGGCCGCCGCCCTTCCGTCCGGCCACACGCGGAGTCCGAGCCGGCTGGCGGCCCTGTCCGATGTTCTTACCCCGCGCCCGTGCGGCGCTGCGGGCCTCCTCCAGCACGCGGCGGACGAGATCCCTCCCGTCGTCGGTCATGCCGTCACCACCGACACCCGGCCACCGTCGTCTTCGGCCAACCCGATCGTGATGCGTCGGGCGTCGAGATCGAGGGGAATGTCGTCGGGGACTGCCGCCGTCAGCAGGACCTGCTCTGCCTCGCCTGCGACCACCGCCAACGACCGGCGGCGCGCGGTGTCGAGTTCCGCGAACACGTCGTCGAGCAGTAGCACAGGATCGGTGCCCT
>DASWBF010000568.1:0-6800 GCA_036390735.1 Mycobacterium sp.
TGGTTCGGTGATGTGAGTGTCGATGGTGTGCAAGGCCTTTCGCAGTGCAGGTGGCGCGGGCGGCCTGTCGGCAGCCAGCAGCGTGCGGAGCAGCCGGTCGTGGAGTTTGGTGTAGAAGATCGCAAACCGCAGTCCGTCGTCGGTGAGCCGGTAGCGGTTTCTGCCGGGGACGCGGGTGATGAGCCCGTTGATGCGCAGCCGCGCCAGGTCGTAGCTGGCCTGGTTCATGGTGTAGGTCGCACCGCCGAGCAGGCCGGCAGGTGCTGGTGTCCGGCGCCGCCAGCAGCGACTCGGTCTCGCCGATGGTGAGGAACTCGACGGTAGGTGCGGGGCGGCGTCGGGACGGTATTGCCAGGACGGACCGGCCGCCGCGACCAAGCGTTGCTGGCCCTGGCTGTTCAGACGGGACTGCGGATCAGTGAACTGATCACCTTGACCCGCAACGACATTCACACCGCAACCGGTGCGCACATCACCTGCCTCGGCAAAGGACGCCGGCACCGCGCCACACCCCTGACCCGCCACCACGCTCACCGTCATGGAGCCCTACCTGACCGAACGGGCTGATCGCCCCGGAGACGCACTGTTCCCTCGCCCCGACGGAGCTCACCTATCCCGCGACGCCCTCGAACACCGCCTCGCCAAACACCTCAACACCGCCGCGGCGACCTGCCCATCACTGCGGGGCAAACACGTCACGATGCACACGCTGCGCCACACCGCCGCGATGCGACTGCTCCAAGCCAGCGTCGATGTCTCTGTGATCGCGCTCTGGCTCGGCCACCAGCACACCAGCACACCAGCAGCACCGACGTCTACCTCCACGCCGACATGACGATCAAGCAAGCAGCAATTGACCGGACCCGCCCGCCTCACATCCCCGCTGGCACCTACACCCCACCCCCGGACATCCTGACCTAGCTCGACAGCCTCTGACTATGTCGACACCACAACCGATCCCACGCTGCAGACCAGCACCGATACCCCGATCATCGGCATAATCCAAACCTCGGCATAGCCGGTCTACCACCACACCCGGGAGTCGATCGAGGCGCACTTGACGATCGTGTTCGCCGCACTGGCCGTCAGTCACTGGATCGAACACCAAACCGGCTGGAGCATCAAGAAATTCGTGCGCACCGCACGCCGCTACCGCACCGTCCAAATCAAGGCCGGCCGACAGACCCTGACCGCCGAGCGCGGGTATGGCGACATCCGCTTTCTCCGGCACCATCGAAGACCCGCGCACCGCAGCGACCAGTACGCCGGTGTCGAGGATCAACCGGTCCGCGGGTCGGTGTCGTTGTCCGTCGATACGGCAGCGCGAGCGGCGGCGATGTTCTCACTAAAGGCGTCATCGATCGTGTCTATTCCCCGCCAACGCCGAAGCACTGCGTTCAACGCCGCACCAGTTGCAGCAGGGCCTGGACTAATTGCGGCAATTCGACGCCCAGCACGAGTCACAACAACCTTCTCGCCGTTCTCGACCGAATCGAGCACGGCGGAGAAGTTTCGTGACGCCTCCGAGGCCGTGATCTCGCGCATGGATTCGGATCATCAGATTCTGAAGATCTGAGCATCGCTAAACCGTAAACCCCAACGCCCGCAGTTGGTCTCGGCCGTCCTCGGTGATCTTGTCCGGGCCCCACGGCGGATTCCACACCCAGTTGATCTTGATGTCGTTCACCAGCCCGGCTCCCACCAGCGCCATCCGCGACTGGTCCTCGATCACATCGGTCAGCGGGCAGGCCGCCGACGTCAGCGTCATGTCGATCAGCGCGACCGTGCCCTCCTCGCCGCGCTCTACGTTCAACCCGTAGACCAAGCCGAGGTCGACGACGTTGATGCCAAGTTCGGGGTCGACGACGTCGCGCATCGCCTCCTCGACGTCGGCAAGCAGCTCCTCATCCGGGAATTGAGCGGCCGTTTCGCTCATCGTCCACCTCCTGCACATGCGTCCCGGCGCTAGCCTGTGCCAGCGCGTCTTTGAAAGCCATCCATCCCAGCAGCGCGCATTTCACGCGCGCCGGGTACTTCGCCACCCCGGCGAACGCGATGCCGTCGCCGATGACGTCTTCGTCTCCTTCGATTGTGCCGCGCGACGAGACCATCTCGGTGAACGCGGCGACCGTCTTGAGCGCATCACCGACGGTCTGGCCGATCACCTGGTCGGTGAGCACCGACGTTGACGCCTGGCTGATCGAGCAGCCCTGGCCGTCATACGAAACGTCGGTCACCCGCTCCCCGTCGTCACTGAGCGCAACCCGTAGCTTCACCTCGTCACCGCATATCGGGTTCACGTGGAAGACCTCGGCGCCGTACGGCTCGCGCAGCCCGCGATGGTGCGGGTGCTTGTAGTGATCGAGGATCACTTCCTGATAGAGCTGCTCCAGCCGCAACTTATGCCCCGCCGAAGAAATCGACCGCCCGACGCACGCCGGCCACCAGCCGGTCTACTTCGTCGAACGTGTTGTAGAGCGCGAACGACGCTCGCGCCGTTGCGGCGATCCCGAACCGACGGTGCAGTGGAATTGCACAGTGATGCCCGACGCGCACCGCCACACCGTCGTCGTCGAGCACCTGGCCCACGTCGTGCGCGTGAATGCCGGCGACGACAAATGACACCGGAGAACCGCGGTCGGTCATCGACGTCGGGCCGACAATCCGAACACCTTTGACGTGTGACAACCCGTCCAGCGCGGCCGCCACCAGCTGACGCTCGTGCGCCTCGACCCTATCCATACCGATGGTCCCCAGATACCTTGCCGCAGCGGCTAATCCGACGACCTGCGACGTCATCGGCGTGCCGGCCTCGAACCGCTGCGGCGGCGGCGCGTAGGTGGTGGCCTCCATCGTGACGGTTTCGATCATGGACCCGCCGGTGATGAACGGCGGCATCTCGTTCAGCAGCTCGCGACGACCGTACAGCACACCGATCCCGTTGGGGCCCAGCATCTTATGGCCGGAGAACGCCGCGTAATCCACGCCGAGCGCATGGAGGTCCACCGGCTGGTGCGGCACCGACTGGCAGGCGTCGAGCACCGTCAGCGCGCCGACCGCCCGTGCCCGCGAAACCAGCTCGGCCACGGGCGACAGCGCGCCGGTGACATTCGAATGGTGGCTGAACGTGACGACTTTCACCCGCTCGTCGAGCTCAAGCGAATCGAGGTTGATGCGGCCGTCGTCGGTGACGCCGTACCAGCGCAGGGTCGCGCCGGTCCGGCGCGCCAACTCCTGCCACGGGACCAGATTCGCGTGGTGTTCGATCTCGGTGGTGACTATCACGTCACCAGATCCGACGGCACGGCTGAACCGGCTGTCGCCGAGCACATAGGAGACGAGATTCAATGCCTCGGTGGCGTTCTTGGTGAACACCAACTCGTCTGTGTCGGCGCCGACGAACGCCGCGATGTCGCCGCGGCCCTGCTCGTACGCGTCGGTGGACTCCTCCATCAGTTGATGTGCGCCGCGGTGCACCGCACCGTTCGACGTGGTCAAGAAGTCGCGCTCGGCGTCGAGTACCAGTAGCGGCCGCTGCGACGTCGCACCGGAATCCAGGTACGCCAACTGGCTTCCGCCACGCATCACTCGCTTGAGGATCGGGAAGTCCGCCCTGATCGCCGTGATGTCGAGTGAAGTCACCGACGCCGTCATCGCTATGCCTCCGCGACCGCCGCCTGGGAAAAGCGTTCGTACCCGTTCGCGTCGAGTTCGTCGGCCAATTCCGGCCCACCGGATTCGATGAACCGACCGCCGACGAACACGTGCACGAACTGCGGCTGGATGTAGCGCAGGATGCGGGTGTAGTGCGTGATCAGCAGGATGCCGCCGCGGGTTTCCTCCGCGTAGCGGTTGACTCCCTCGCTGACCACCCGCAACGCGTCGACATCCAGCCCGGAGTCGGTCTCATCGAGGATCGCGATCTTGGGCTTCAACAAGGCGAGCTGAAGGATTTCGTGGCGCTTCTTCTCGCCGCCCGAAAACCCTTCGTTGACACTGCGCTCGGCGAACACCGGGTCGATGTCGAGGTCGTCCATCGCGGACTCGACCTCCTTGACCCAGTGCCGCAGCTTCGGCGCCTCACCCCGCACCGCGGTGGCCGCCGTGCGCAGGAAGTTCGACATCGACACCCCGGGCACCTCGAACGGGTACTGCATCGCCAGAAACAGCCCGGCGCGGGCCCGTTCGTCGATGGTCATCGCCAGCACGTCTTCGCCGTCCAGCGTGATCGAGCCGGAGGTGACCTTGTACTTCGGGTGACCGGCGATCGCGTACCCTAGCGTCGACTTGCCGGAGCCGTTGGGCCCCATCATCGCATGGGTTTCGCCCGACTTCACGGTCAAGTCGACGCCCTTGAGGATCGGGATCTCCTCTTCCTCGCTCGGCGTGACACTGACGTGCAGGTCGTTGATCTCCAGAGTCGTCATTTGCTTCCTTGGATGCTTTCGGTGAGCGCGAACTCTTCTTCAATGGCGTCGGTCAGGCGTTCGCGAACGGCGGGCAAGGAGATCTTGGCGATGATTTCGTTGAAGAATCCGCGCACGATCAGCCGGCGCGCCTGGTCTTCCGGGATGCCGCGCGATCTCAGGTAGAACACCTGCTCGTCGTCGAAACGTCCGGTGGCGCTGGCATGCCCGGCGCGAATGATTTCGCCGGTCTCGATCTCCAGGTTCGGCATCGAGTCGGCGCGGGCGCCGTCGGTCAGCACCAGGTTGCGGTTTGTCTCGAAGGTGTCGGTGCCGGTGGCCTGCGCCCGGATCAGCACGTCGCCGACCCAGACAGTATGGGCGTCGGGCCGCGACGAGTCCGGATCCCCTTGCAGCGCGCCCTTGTACGTGACATGTGAGCGACAGTTCGGTTGCGCGTGGTCGATGAGCAGCCGCGACTCAAGGTGCTGGCCGTCGTCGGCGAAGTACAGGCCGAGCAGCTCGGCGTCCCCGCCGGGGGCGGCGAACCGTACCCGGGCGGTCAGCCGCACCAGGTCGCCGCCGAGGGCGACGACCACGTGGCGCAGCACGGCGTCCTTGCCGAGCGCGGCGTGGTGTGTGCTCACATGCACCGCGTCGTTGGCCCAGTCGGCGATCGAGACGACGGTCAGCCGGGCCGCGTCGCCGACGACGAATTCGACGTTGTCGGCATATGTTCCGCTGCCCCGCTGGTCGATGACCACCACCGCCTCGGCGAGTTCGCCGACGCGCAGCTGCAGGTGCCCGTATGCCGTCGCGCCCTCCCCCGGGCCGGTGATGGCGATATCGATCGCGTCCCCGGGCGTGGCGGCGCGTTCGACGGTCACGATCGTCGCCCGGTTGAACGACGAAAATGCTTGAGCGGCAACCCGGTCGGCGGGCACGCCGGCCCGGCCGAGGCGGTCGTCCCCGCGGCGCACCGTCTCGACGGTGACACCGGGAGGTGCGGAGACCGCGATGTCGGCGGTGCCGGTGGCGGGCGCCGAGCCGTTGTGCAGCCCACGCAGCCTGCGCAACGGGGTGAACCGCCAGATCTCGTCACGGCCGCCGGGCACCTCAAAGGCGTTGACGTCGAACGACGTGAACTGCTCGCCCTTGGTCCTGCCTTCCAGTGTTGCGGTCAAGTCCTGCACCACTAGCCGACCGCGCCTTCCATCTGCAGCTCGATGAGGCGGTTGAGCTCCAGCGCGTATTCCATCGGAAGTTCCTTGGCGATCGGCTCGACGAAGCCACGGACCACCATCGCCATCGCCTCGTCCTCGGTGAGGCCGCGGCTCATCAGGTAGAACAGCTGGTCCGCGCTGACCTTCGAGACGGTCGCCTCATGGCCCATCGTGACGTCGTCCTCGCGGATGTCGACGTAGGGATAGGTATCGCTGCGGCTGATCGTATCGACAAGCAGCGCATCGCATTTCACGCTCGACCGTGACCCGTGCGCGCCCTTGTTGACCTGGACCAGGCCACGGTAGGACGTGCGGCCACCACCGCGGGCCACCGACTTGGAGACGATGGTGCTCGACGTGTTGGGCGCCAGGTGCAGCATCTTGGCACCGGTGTCCTGGTGCTGGCCCTCGCCGGCGAACGCCACGGACAGCACCTCGCCCTTGGCGTGCTCGCCGGTCATCCAGACCGCCGGGTACTTCATCGTGACCTTGGATCCGATGTTGCCGTCGATCCACTCCATGGTGGCGCCGGCCTCCGCGCGGGCGCGCTTGGTCACCAGGTTGTAGACGTTGTTCGACCAGTTCTGGATCGTGGTGTAGCGGCACCGCCCGCCCGGCTTGACGATGATCTCGACCACCGCCGAGTGCAGCGAGTCGGACTTGTAAATCGGCGCGGTGCAGTTGTGCACCGCGAAACCGTAGGCCAAATAGCTGTCCGGCTCCTCGACGTCGAGATTGAAGACAGGCTCGTGCGCTTCCCGCACTGCCCGCTTCTTGATCGGCACGGTGAAGTAGTCGCCACAGTCGCGGGCCTGCCTCGGGCCAGTGCCGCCCTCTGTCCACTGCACCTGGTAGATGTCCTTGCGGACGATGTTGCGGCCCAGGATGACTCCGGGCCCGCCGGGGCGGCGCAGTTCGACGGTCGCGTAGTGGCCCAGCCGCGCGAGGATCGCCTGTAGCTGGAACGCCCAGACTCGGGACGTCGTGTGCGCGCGCTTCCACAGCGCACCGCCGCGCCGGGTGACGTTGCCGTCGCCGTTGATATAGGCGTCGACGAGCTCGCGCAGGAACGTCTCGTCCTGGCGCATCAATAGATCCGACAGCTTTTTGCTCGACGATCCGATGCCGACGTTGTCGCGCATCGCCGCATAGCCCGCCTTCGTGTAGACGG
>DASWBF010000569.1:0-4676 GCA_036390735.1 Mycobacterium sp.
GAAGTTGCAGGGCAAGTCGCACGACATCCCGAAAAAGCTGGTGTGGAGTGCGTGGTTGAAGGTCAAAGAGAATGGAGGAGCGGCCGGGGTCGATGGCGTGACGATCGGGCAGTTCGAGGAGAGGCTGAAGGATAACCTCTATCGGCTGTGGAATCGCATGTCGTCGGGGTCGTACTTTCCCGGGCCGGTCCGCGCGGTGGAAATACCGAAGAAAGGAGTAACGAGGGTCCTGGGCATCCCGAACGTGGTCGATCGGGTGGCGCAAACGGTGGCGGTCCTGGCATTGGAGCCGGAAGTGGAAAAGGTCTTTCACGACGACTCCTACGGATATCGTCCCGGACGGTCACCCCTGGACGCGATAGCGGCATGCCGCAAACGGTGCTGGGAAAAGGACTGGGTCGTCGACCTCGACGTGAAGGCCTTCTTGGATGCATTGTCATACTGCGGTTTTCGTTGATTGTCATGTCAGAACAGTCCTTCCTGGGTGGGTGGGGGCTGGATACGCAGGCCTTTTCGGCGTCCGGTGCGCACGTGCACGGCTTTGAGTTCGCCGCGCTTGACACGTTGCATGATGGTCTGTCGGGACACACCGTAGGCGAGGGTGGCCTCGAGCATGGCCAGCCAGCCGTCGGGGGCGTCGTCGACAAACAGGGCGCGGATGTCGTCGGTGAGCCGGATACGCCAGGGTGCGCCGGGGGTGAGTTGTTCGCCGGTGATGAACCCATCGGCAAGCCAGCGGTGCAGGGTGGAGGCGGCGAGCCCGAGCTGTTCGGCGGCGTCGGCTACGGTGAGTGGCTCTCCTTCCTTTGGATCGTCGGTTGGTGTATGGCAAGGGATTTCGTAGTTGTGGCGCAGCGATTGGACCCTCCCGGCGGTGAACGACAATCCGCGGGCGGTGCGGCGGCCCTGCCGGTTGAGGATTGGCGCGATCACCGCGTCGGGGTAGTGAGCGGCCAGGCGGCGCACGAGGTCGACGGTGTCTTCGTCGGTGCGCAGCCGATTGATGGGTTTGCGCTTGATCGGCACCGACAGGTCGGTGATCGCGCCGCCTTTCCAGCGCAGCAGCAGTTCGGCGTGGGCGTCGGTGTGGTCGCGGTGCACGGCGATGTTGACCTCCTCGAGCAGGCTGCGTAGCAGCTGTTTGCGGTCCTTGTCCGTGGTGGTGGGCGCCGACCATGCTTCGGCGAGGTCGTCACCAAGCGCTAGGATCGCGGATTTCTCTTGTGGGGTCAGGGTTTTCGGTCGGGCGGTTTCGCGGCGGGCGAGTTCGGCCTCGGCGTCGGCGAGGGCCTGCAGCGCGGTGTTCCATTCGGTTTCCAGTCCGCGGGCGACCAGGCGGTTGTCCGGGTCGACGGCGCGGTAGCGGCGTTCGGCGCGACCAGCCTCATAGCCGGCATGCTCGACCTGGCGGCGCCACTGCGCGAGCGCGGTGTCATGGCCGTCCTCGAGCTGCTGGGCGGCGGCCAGGCAGGCCTGCAGTGCGGCCGGCTGCAGCGCGGCCAGGAACGCCTCGGCGACCGCGGCATCGATCGTCGCTCCGCCGACACGCAGGTGGCGGGTACCCTTGCCCTCGACCAGTGTGCCGGTGCCGGTGCAGTAGTAGCCGGGCGTGGTCTTGGCCGGGCCGTCGTAGTAGACGGTCAGTTTGCGCCCGCAGGTGGCGCAGGTGGCCAGCCCCTGCAGCAGGGCGCAGCCCTCGCGGACCGCCCCGGTGCCTGGCTGGTGCGCCTTGGGGCGGGTGTTGGCGGAGATGCGGATCTGATTGGCCTGGAAGGTATCCCAGTCGATGAATCCGCGGTGATGGTCTTTGATGAGCACCTCCCATTCGCCTTGCGGCAGCTTGTGACGGCGCACCCGCAGCGCCCCGTCGGCATCGACGCTGCGGCGCTGGCGGGTCTTGCCGAACACGTAGGCGCCGGCGTAGGCGGGGTGGGTGAGCACGTTGTGCACCGCATGGTAGGTCGGCTCGACCCAGACGATGTCGGTGCCGCGCAGGTAGGCGGTCGGTTGCAACGGAAACTTCAGCTGTTGCTCGCGCAGCCACAGCCACACCCCGCGCACCGACCCGGACACGGTGAACCGCTCGAAGATCGCGGCGATCACGCCGGTGACGGCCTCGTCGTGATGCCAGCGGATCTCACCGTCGGCCTCACCCCAGACCAGCCCGACCGGCAGCCCGCGGCGCAGTTCGCCGCGGGCTGCCTTGCTGCGGATCCCGCCGTCGAGGCGGGCGCGCAGGATGTGTAGTTCGGCCTCGGACATGGTGCCCTTCATGCCCAGCAGCATCCGGTCGTTGAACAAGCCCGGATGGTAGACACCGTCGGCGTCGGCGATCAGCGTGTCGGTCATCCCGGCCAGGTCCAGCAGCCGGTACCAGTCAGCGTTGTTGCGGGCCAGTCGTGAAACCTCAAGTGCCAGAACGATTCCCACCTGACCGAGGCCGACCTGGGCGGCGAGCTCGGCGAACCCGGAACGACCGGTGGCGCTGGCGCCGGACACCCCGAGGTCGTCATCGATCACCCGCACCGCGCTGCGTGGCCAACCCAACTCGGCCGCCCGTGCGGCCAGGTCGTATTGGCGAGTGGTGGATTCCCGGTTGCGGCTGATCTGGGCCACGGTGGACTGCCGGACATAGACCACGGCGGCACGCCCCCGATGCGCGGTGGTGACCTTTGACTCACTCATCGCCGGCCACCTCGATCCCGCTCGGTGTGGCCGCTTTGGCGATCACATTGGCCAGCAACATGATCGCGGTCGTGACCGCGTCGGCCGGCAGTTGCTCGACCATCGGCGTCGGCGGCGGATCCGCTGTCGTGGCCGGGAGCGGGTCTGGTATCAAACTGAGCTGGACAGGCTGCACGGGAGTCCTCCTTGCACGGTGACATCCCTGCAGCCTGTCCCTGTCCCTCGGGCTCGCGCCCCAGCAGGTCGGCGACCAGCTTGCACGCACGCAGCAGATCGGTCAGCGACCCGAGCGTCGCCACGCCCACCACATCGTCCGCGCCGGGCTGCGCCGCGTCGGTCCAGTCGGCCCGGATCAGCGACTTGCTGCCGTCGGGCAGCACCAGCAGCAACTCCGGCTCACCGTGTCGCCGCATCCCGCCCAACACCGGTAACGACTTGCCCTGCAACGGATGACGCGGACGCGTGATCCGCACCGTCGTGGGCAGGTCCTCGAGGCGGGTAGTAAGTCGTGTGATCGTTCGATGAGATCGATCACGGGATCATGCTCAAGATATTAGGTGAAAAGATTCTCGATAGCCGGTTTCTGGGGCTTCTGCGTAACATGCTACGAGCTGGATACTTGGAGGATTGGGAATGGAACGAGACGCTCTCCGGTGCGCCGCAGGGCGGGGTGGTTTCACCGATCCTGTCCAATATTTACCTGGACCGGTTGGACAATTTTGTCGAAACAGTTCTCATACCGGAATACACCCGAGGGAAACTCCGTAGCCACAACGCGGAGTATCGGCAGGTGCAGTACGCGATCGCGCAGGCTCGCAAACGCGGTGACCGTATCGAGGTGCGCGCGCTGCGCAGGAAACTGCGCGGCCTACCCACCGGGGATCCATACGATCCCGGCTACCGCCGGTTGCGGTACTGCAGGTACGCAGATGATCATCTGCTCGGGTTCACCGGACCCAAAGCCGAGGCCGAACAGATCAAACGTCGACTGGCGCGGTTCCTGCATGAGGATCTCAAACTGGAACTGTCCCCGGAAAAGACCCTGATCACGCACGCCCGAACGGGTGCGGCGAGGTTTCTCGGCTACGAGATCACCGTCCAGCACGCTGAGCACAAACTCGTCCGCGGCCGCCGGTCGGTCAACGGCGTCATCGCGCTCCGCGTGCCCATGTCGGTGATCAAGGCCAAATGCGCCCCCTACCTCAAGCTCGGCAAACCCGAGCATCGGCCCGAACGGATGCACCTCGACGACCACCAAATCGTCAGCATCTACGGGGCCGAATACCGGGGGATCGTCCAATGCTACCTGCTGGCCGGCGACGTGTGGCGACTGAACCGGCTGCATTGGGTCATGTTGACCTCGATGCTTAAGACACTGGCCGCCAAACACCGCTCGACGGTGACGAAGATGGCCCGCAAGTACCGGACCACCGTCGTCACACCCCACGGGCGTCGACGGTGCTTCCAGGTCAGCGTCGAAAGAAACGGCAGGAAGCCGCTGGTCGCACAGTTCGGTGGCATTCCGCTACGGCGGCAAAAGAAGGCGATCCTGACCGACCGCCTCGCTGCCCCCGGCGCGACCCGCCGTAAGGGCAGGGAGCTCATCTCCCGGGTTCGGGCGGGCCGCTGTGAGCTCTGCGAGCAAACGGCCGAGATGCACGTGCACCACGTCCGCGCTCTCGCCGACCTCACCCAACCGGGACGACCACAGCCAACGTGGGCTCAGCTCATGGCGAAACGGCGACGCAAGACCCTCGTGGTCTGCCGACCCTGCCACGACATCATCCACGCACGGCCACCAACCGCCACGCCCATGGAATAACTCACTGGAGAGCCGTGATGCGGGGAAACCCGCACGTCCGGTTCGGGCCGGAGGCCGCCGGAAAAGGACCTGCTCCCTGCAGGCACCTCGCCGGCGTCCTACCGGTACGTGCGTGGATGCCGATTTCGGCCCGTTCTTTGTCAAGTTCAGTACCTACTTTTTTCCCTAT
>DASWBF010000570.1:0-4133 GCA_036390735.1 Mycobacterium sp.
CGCCGTCGCCGAGCTGCTCTGGGAGAAGGCGCCCCCGGACGCGAGGAGGCAAATGGCATGAGCGTGACCGAACAAATAGAAGAGATCCCCGCCAGCCCGGCCGCGGACATGCAGGACACCCAGCCGGCGCCGCGGCGGGTGCTGCTGGTCTGGGATGCGCCAAACCTCGACATGGGCCTCGGGTCGATCCTCGGTGGCCGGCCCACCGCCGCGTACCGCCCGCGTTTCGACGCGCTCGGGCGGTGGCTGTTGGCGCGCACGGCCGAACTGGCCGCCGGTCGCAGCGACGTGACGCTGGAGCCGGAGGCGACGGTGTTCACCAACATCGCCCCTGGCAGCGCCGACGTCGTGCGGCCGTGGGTGGAGGCGTTGCGTAACGTGGGGTTCGCGGTTTTCGCGAAGCCGAAGATCGACGACGAAGGCGACGTCGACGCCGACATGCTCAACCACATCGCGCTGCGCCACAGCGAGGGGCTGGCCAGCGTGCTGGTGGCATCCGCGGACGGGCAGGCGTTCCGGCAGCCGCTGGAGGACATCGCCCGCTCCGGCGTGCCGGTCCAGGTGCTCGGATTTCGTGAACACGCGAGCTGGGCGCTAGCCTCGGATACCTTGGACTTCGTCGACTTGGAAGACATTCCTGGCGTATTCCGGGAGCCGCTGCCGCGGGTGGGCCTAGATTCGCTACCGGAGCAAGGGGCCTGGCTGCAACCGTTCCGGCCGCTGTCGTCGTTGCTGATCGCGCGCGTTTAGGCAACTGTGTAGGGACGAGCAAGCCCGATGCGCGCTTTGGCAAGAGAGGTTTAAGGAGCTTAAGTGTTCGCCTGGTGGGGTCGAACCGTGTACCACTACCGGTTCATCGTGATCGCGGTGATGGTCGGGCTCTGCCTGCTCGGCGGCTTCTTCGGGATGAGCCTGGGCAACCACGTCACCCAGAGCGGCTTCTACGACGAGGGCAGCGAGTCGGTGAAGGCCTCGGTGCTCGGCGACGACGTGTACGGCCGCGACCGGCGCGGGCACATCGTCGCGATCTTCAACGCGCCAGAGGGCAAGACGGTCGACGACCCGGCATGGTCGAAGAAGATCGCCGATCAGCTGAACACGTTCAAGGCCGACCACCCGGATCAGGTTCTCGACTGGGCCGGCTACCTGCGCGCGATCACCGGGAACCCGGACGCGCAGCGGGCGGCGCAGGAGAACGCGACCGTGCGGGGCACCGCGACCCAGGACAAGACGCGAACGTTCGTGAACATCAGCCTCAAAGGCGATGACGACGACACCATTCTGAACAACTACAAAGCGATCGAATCGGATGTGCGGCAGCTCGACGGCGGCAACGTCGAATTGGCCGGTCTGCAGCCGCTGGCCAACGAGCTGACCGGGACCATCGGGGAGGACCAGAAACGCGCCGAAGTGCTGGCACTGCCGCTGGTGGCGGTCGTGCTGTTCTTCGTGTTCGGCGGCGTGGTCGCGGCGGTCTTGCCGGTGATGGTCGGCGGCCTGTCGATCGCCGGGGCGCTGGGCATCATGCGACTCGTCGCGGCGGTCACCGGACCGGTGCATTACTTCGCCCAGCCGGTCGTCACGCTGATCGGTCTGGGTATCGCGATCGACTACGGCCTGTTCGTGGTGAGTCGATTCCGAGAAGAGATCGCCGAGGGTTACGACACCGAGACGGCCGTGCGTCGCACGATGATGACGGCGGGGCGGACCGTCACGTTCTCGGCGGTGCTGATCGTTGCGTCATTGGCCGGTCTGCTGCTGTTCCCGCAGGGCTTTTTGAAGTCGTTGACGTACGCCGGCATCTCGTCGGTGATGCTGTCGGCGATTCTGTCGATCACTGTGCTGCCGGCCTGTCTGGCTGTGCTGGGCAAGAACGTCGACGCGTTCGGGGTCCGGACGTTGCTGCGAGTTCCGTTCCTCCGCAACTGGAAGCCGATGAATTGGTGGCTGAACTTCCTGGCCGACAAGACGCAGAAGACGAAGACCCGCGAAGAGGTCGAGAACGGGTTCTGGGGCAAGCTCGTCAACCGGGTGATGAAGCGGCCTGTCCTGTTCGCGGCGCCGATCCTGATCATCATGATCCTACTGATCGTCCCGCTCGGTCAGCTGGCATTGGGCGGCATCAGCGAGAAGTATCTGCCGCCGGACAACCCGGTGCGTCAAGCGCAGGAGGACTTCGACCGAACGTTCCCGGGATACCGCACCGAGACGGTTACGCTCGTCGTGAAGAACGCCAACCCGGCGCAGATCGCGGAGATCAAGAGCGAGGCCGCGCGCATCCCCGGCTTCACCAACCCCACCTGGGAAGAGCGCAGCGTCTCCGCCGACTCTGACGGCAACCTCGGCACGAAGAAGGATCCGAACGTCACGGTCCTGGAGAACGGGCTGCAGGTCCGCAACCAGGCGGCCGAGAAGATCTCCGACCTGCGCTCGATCCAGACGCCCAAGGGTGCGACGATCTGGGTGGGCGGCACTCCGGCGCTCGAGCAGGACAGCATCCACAGTCTGTTCTCCAAGCTGCCGCTGATGATCGTGATCCTGATCACGACGACGACGCTGCTGATGTTTTTGGCGTTCGGGTCGCTGGTGCTGCCGATCAAGGCGGCCGTGATGAGCGCGCTGACACTGGGGTCGACGCTGGGCATCTTGACGTGGATCTTCGTCGAGGGCCACTTCTCGCACTGGCTGAACTTCACGGCGACTCCGCTGACCGCACCCGTGATCGGGCTGATCATCGCGGTGGTCTACGGCTTGTCCACCGACTACGAGGTGTTCCTCGTGTCTCGCATGGTCGAAGCCAGAGAGCGGGGCATGTCCACGGCCGAAGCGATCCGGATAGGCACCGCGACCACGGGCCGCATCATCACCGCCGCGGCGTTGATTCTGGTGGTCGTCGCGGGCGCGTTCGTGTTCTCGGACCTCGTGATGATGAAGTACCTGGCGTTCGGCCTGATCGCGGCGCTGCTGCTGGACGCGACCGTCGTGCGGATGTTCCTGGTGCCGTCGGTCATGAAGCTGCTCGGCGACGACTGCTGGTGGGCGCCACGCTGGATGAAGCGGCTGCAGAACCGCATCGGGCTGGGCGAGATCCACCTGCCCGACGAGCGCAAGCGGCCGGCGGTTCGCGAACCGGAGGAGGCGCTGGTCGGCGCCGCTGCCGCCCTGCCGCCGGCGCGGCGGCCGCGCGACCCCACGCACCCCGCCGTCGAGGGCGCGACTCGGCCCGGCGCGGCACGGCCGGCACCGCGGGCCGTTCGCCCTCCGCAGCCCCCGGCCCCGTCGACCGCAGGCACCACGCGGATGCCCGGCGCCGGTCAGCCCAGGGCGGACGAACCGACGACCACGCGACTGTCGGTCGCGGCGAAGAACGCCGCGAAGGCCGTCATTACCAACGCGACGGGCATCGCCCATCGCGGGCAGCGACCCGCGCCGCCGCCACCGCCACGCCAAGAGCGCGAGATCGAGTCGTGGCTCGGTGAGTTGCGCGGCACCGTTCCCGGGCCTGCGGCACAGGCGGAGCGACCGGCGCCCTCGACCGAGGCCACGCGGGCGATGCCGGAAGCGCCCGGTGAAGGCGACGAGGAAACCACGGCGATCCCGGTGCAGCGGCCAGCCGCCGGCGGACCGCCGACTGGCCCGAAGCCCGACCCGGAATCAACCGAAAAGCTACCGGCGCAGAAGCCGGGCGGGGACGAACGCAGGCGTGGCGGTGGTGTCAGCGCCCAGGACCTGCTTCGGCGCGAGGGCCGTCGCCTGTAGGGGAGCCGACGTCGTCGGGCTCGGCGCTGATGCCTACCGGCTCGTCGTAGTCCGGTTTCTCCCCGGGTCCGCCGACGTCCTCGTCGCGCTCCATCAGCACGCGAACTGCGCTGTTGGCGAACGCGATCGCCGGCACCGCCAGCAGCGCCCCGACGATGCCCGCCAGCACCCCACCCGTCGAAATGCCGAGGACCACAGCGAGCGGGTGAATCGACACGGCCCGGCCCATCACGAGCGGCTGCAGCACGTGCCCCTCCAGCTGCTGCACCGCGATGATCAGGCCGAGAGTGATCAGCGCGTAGATGAAGCCTTTGGACAGCAGCGCCACGATGACAGCCAGAAACCCGGCGATCACCGCGCCGACCAGCGGGATG
>DASWBF010000571.1:0-2895 GCA_036390735.1 Mycobacterium sp.
GCGCCAAGGGTGTGCTGAACATGCTGATGATGAGCGTTAGCGCGATGGGTGTGGTGGGCATCCTCTGGGTGCTGTACGGCTACTCGGTGGCCTTCGGCAACGACGTCCTCGGCACGGGCTTTGGGGGGTTACTCGGTAACCCGACCCAGTACTGGGGGCTGAAGGGTCTGATCGGCGGCACCTATCTGCAAGCCGCCACGGACGGCGCCCCGCCGGTCAACATCCCGCTCGCCGGCACGATCCCCCAGACGGTGTTCGTGGCGTTCCAGGCGATGTTCGCGATCATCACTGTCGCGCTGATTTCTGGCGCGCTGGCCGATCGGCTGCGGTTCGGCCCATGGCTGCTGTTCGCCGGAATCTGGGCGACGCTGGTGTACTTCCCGGTCGCGCACTGGGTGTTCGCCTTCAACGGTGTCACCGGCGAAAAGGGCGGCTGGCTCGCCAACAATCTGCACGTGATCGACTTCGCGGGCGGCACCGCGGTGCACATCAACTCCGGTGCAGCGGGTCTTGCGTTGTGTATCGTGCTCGGACGACGAAGGGGCTGGCCGGCAACGGCGATGCGGCCACACAACCTTCCGTTCACGATGCTGGGCGCCGGCCTGCTGTGGTTCGGCTGGTTCGGCTTCAACGCCGGGTCGGCGGTGGCGTCGAACGGTATCGCAGGTGCCACGTTCATCACGACGTTCACCGCCACCGCGACCGCAATGTTCGGCTGGCTGTTGGTTGAGCGCATTCGCGACGGTAAGGGCACGTCGCTGGGCGCGGCATCGGGCATCGTGGCCGGCCTGGTCGCGATCACGCCGTCCTGCTCGTCGGTGAACATCCTCGGCGCAATCGTCGTCGGCGCGGCCGCAGGCATCATCTGCGCGCTGGCCGTCGGCATGAAATACCGCTTCGGATTTGACGATTCGCTCGACGTGGTCGGCGTCCACCTGGTCGGCGGTCTGGTCGGCACGCTTCTGGTGGGGCTGATGCTCACTCCGGAGTCGCCCGCATCCGTCACGGGTACCGGTGCCACTGGACTGTTCTACCGTGGCGGCTGGCACCAACTAGGTGTGCAGGCCATCGGCGCCTTCTCGGTGATGGCTTACTCATTCACCGTCGCTTCGATCATCGCCCTCGTCATCAAGTTCACCCTCGGCCTCCGCGCGACCGCGGAAGACGAAGAACTCGGTATCGATGAGGCCGAACACGCCGAAACCGCATACGATTTCGCTAGTGTCGGAGGGGGCTCTGCACTGAGCATGGCCGACGCCGGCAAGGAGGCATGAGATGAAGCTGATCACTGCAATCGTCAAGCCGTTCACCCTCGAAGACGTCAAGACCGGCTTGGAGCAAACCGGGATCCTCGGGATGACGGTCAGCGAGGTGCAGGGCTACGGCCGGCAAAAGGGCCACACCGAGGTCTACCGCGGCGCGGAGTACTCCGTCGACTTCGTGCCGAAGGTTCGGGTCGAAGTGGTTGTCGACGACTCCGCCGTCGACAAAGTCGTGGACGTCATCGTCCAGGCCGCACGAACCGGCAAGATCGGTGACGGGAAGGTGTGGGTGAGCCCCGTCGAAGCGGTCGTGCGGGTGCGCACCGGGGAGCGGGGCGTCGACGCGCTGTGACGGGATGACGCTGCAAACACCCGATCCCGCTGCCGGAGACCCCCTAACTTCGGCAGCGGGATCACCCCGTCCCGCAAAGGATTTGGTGGCCGCTATCAAGCAGCTGCTGGCGGGCGGTTCCCGTCACCTCGACGGTGCCGCCTTGCGCGACGCGTTGCTCGACCTGCACGAGTTCTGGTTGACCACCAAGGCCACCGAGATCGGGATCACAAACACGAGCGGGTTTGCGATCGTCGCCACCGGCGGCCTGGGCCGTCGGGAGCTGTTGCCGTACTCCGACCTCGACCTGATGCTGCTGCACGACAACATGCCGACCGAGGCGGTGAGCAGCACCGCCGACCAGTTGTGGTACCCGTTGTGGGACGCCAACATTCGCATCGACCACAGCGTGCGGACGGTGACTGAGGCGCTGCATGTGGCCGGAGATGACATCGCCGTGGGAATGGCGATGCTCGAGGCGCGCCACATCGCCGGCGACGCCGAACTGTCTTCGCTGTTGATAGGCGGGGCGCGGCGGCAGTGGCGTACCGGAATCCGGTCGAGATTCGACGAACTCGTCGAGCACACCCACGCGCGCTGGCAGCGCAGCGGCCAGATCGCCCACCGCGCCGAGCCCGACCTCAAGTGCGGCCGTGGCGGGTTGCGTGACGTGCAGCTGCTCAACGCGCTGGCGATCGCGCAGCTCGCCGACCACCACACGAAACCCAATCTGGCCAGCCCGACCGGTTCACTCGCTGACGCGCACCTGGCGTTGCTCAACGTGCGCACCGAACTGCACCGAATATCGGGGCGCGGCCGGGAGCTGTTGCTCGCCCAGTTCGCCGACGAAATCGGCGCCGCGCTGCGCATCGGTGACCGCTTCGACCTGGCCCGCATGCTCAGTGACGCCGCGCGCACGATCGGCTACTACGTCGACGCCGGATTACGCACTGCCGCAAACGCTCTGCCCCGTCGAGGTTTCGCCGCGCTTCGCCGACCGGTACGCCGGCCGCTGGACGAGGGCGTCGTCGAGTTCGGTGGCGAGGTGGTGCTGGCTCGAGATGCGCGTCCCGAACGCGACCCGGGACTGATTCTTCGGGCTGCGGCGGCGTCGGCGACCACCGGTCTTCCACTGTCGGCGTCCACGCTCAGCCGGCTCGCCGAGTCCGCACCGGAATTGCGCACCCCGTGGCCGCGCGAGGCGCTCAACGACCTGCTGGTGTTGCTTTCCGCAGGCCCGACTGCCGTGACGACGATCGAGGCGCTGGACCGAACGGGCTTGTGGGGCAGGCTGTTTCCGGA
>DASWBF010000572.1:0-3278 GCA_036390735.1 Mycobacterium sp.
CTACGACGTGACGACGAAGCCGAACGCGGTGGTCGCGGAGTTCACCGGCGGCGACGGGGGCACCCTGGCGCTGTTCAGCGAGCCGGCCGCCGGTCGAGGGCCCGCCGAGATCGCGAAGGCGCTGCTGGACGAGGCCTACCCCGACGCCGAGAAGGACTACGAGATCCCCAACGCGATGGTCGGCTACCACCTCGGGTACGGCGAGGTGGCCGACGTCTACCCGCAAGACGCGGCGGGCGACTACGTACGGTTGCGGGTGCTGATCATGGTCGCCGTCAAGAACGATCTCGCCTTGGTTGCTGCGGCGTCCGGCCCCTATCGCCAATTCACCCCCGACTTCGGCACCGGTCAGCCGTCCGGCGCCAACCTGCAGCTCGCGCTCGACATGTCGAACTACGTCAACAGCTTCACCTGGCGCGGCGATCCGCCCCGCTGATCACCAGACGCGGCATCAAGCGGTCCGGCGCGATCTCGGCCCCCGCCCGCAAGTCCGCGATCAGTCGCTGCGCGTGCCCGACGAGTCCGTCGGCGTCAATCCCGTAGGGCGTTGGCCGTCCGGTCGCCGTCAGCCTGGCCGCGGCGCGGTCCAGCAGCGCGCACGCGCCGCTGATGTTTCCGCGCTGGACATGCGTGAAGCCGACAGCCAGCTGCGCCAGACCTTGCCACAGCGTCCGCTCGTGCTCGGGTCCGTTCTTCCACGCCGCCTCCAGCACCTCGTGGGCGTTGAACGCGAGCCCGCGGTCGAGCAAGTCCTGCGCGTAGCGCAGGGATTCTTCCGGCGGCAGGTCGAGGTCGTCGGGAATCCGAGGCACGCCTTGACTGCCACGCGGAAGTGGCCGGCCGAGCGCGTCGCGCGGACGCGCGTTGCGGGCGGTGCCGGACTCGTCGCGGTCGCGTTGCGCCATACGCCGGTTAGTCCTTGTGCTCGGTGGGTGCTTGGGGGAATTGTGGACTACTACGTCCGGCGGCCAAAGGTGACTAGGGACTCTCGGAGGAATGGCGTGGCAGACAAGACCAACACAGCTCGAGGGGGTGGTGCCGCGCCGACCGCGGACACCCCGGCGGCCATCCGCAACGTGGTCCTGGTCGGACCGTCGGGGGCCGGCAAGACCACACTCGTCGAGGCACTGTTGGTGGCCGCGGGCGTGCTTCCCAGAGCGGGCTCCGTCGTCGATGGAAGCACGGTCTGCGACTTCGACGACGCCGAAATCCGGCAGCAACGCTCGGTGGGTTTGGCGGTGGCGCCGCTTCTGCATGACGGCGTCAAGGTGAACCTGATCGACACCCCCGGCTACGCCGACTTCGTCGGAGAGCTGCGCGCCGGATTGCGGGCCGCGGATTGCGCGCTGTTCGTCATCGCCGCCAACGATGGCGTCGACGAGCCAACCAAGATGCTGTGGCACGAGTGCGACCAGGTCGGCATGCCGCGCGCCGTGGTCATCACCAAGCTCGACCACGCGCGGGCGAGCTACGACAACGCGCTGGACTCGGCGCAGAATGCGTTCGGCGACAAGGTGTTACCGCTTTATCTGCCGACCGGGAACGGGCTGATCGGGCTGCTGTCCCAGCAGCACTTCGTGTATTCGGACGGCAAACGCGGTACGCAAGAGCCGGACTCGTCATACGCCGATCAGATCGAGGACACGCGCGGCGCGCTGATCGAGGGAATCATCGAGGAATCCGAGGACGAGTCGCTGATGGAGCGCTACCTCGGCGGCGAAGAGATCGACCAGGCGGGACTGATCGAGGACTTGGAGAAGGCCGTCGCGCGCGGCTCGTTCTTCCCGGTGATTCCGGTGTGCAGCGGTACCGGTGTCGGAACGTTGGAGTTGTTGGAGGTGGCGACCAGCGGGTTCCCGTCGCCACTGGAACATCCGCTGCCGGAGGTGTTCACCCCGCAGGGCGCCGCACGTAATTCCCTCAGCTGCGACCCGGCCGGCCCGCTTCTCGCCGAGGTGGTCAAGACGACGTCGGATCCCTACGTCGGCAGGGTGAGTCTGGTCCGGGTGTTTTCCGGGACCATCAGGCCCGACGCGACCGTGCACGTGTCGGGCCATTTCTCGCAGTTCTTCGGGGAGGCCTTCGGCGAAGGTCACAGCCACGCGGATCACGACGAAGACGAACGCATCGGGCCGCTGTCGTTCCCGCTGGGCAAGCAGCAGCGGCCGGCGCCGACCGTGGTGGCCGGTGACGTCTGCGCGATCGGACGGCTGACCCGCGCCGAGACCGGCGACACGCTGTCGGACAAGGGCGAGCCGCTGGTGCTCAAGCCGTGGTCGATGCCCGAGCCGCTGCTGCCCGTCGCGGTGCAGGCGCACGCGAAAACCGACGAGGACAAGCTCTCAGTTGGCTTGCAGCGGTTGGCCGCTGAAGATCCGACGCTGCGCATCGAGCAGAACCAGGAGACGCACCAGATCGTGTTGTGGTGTATGGGCGAGGCGCACGCCGGAGTGGTGCTCGACGGTCTCGCGAACCGCTTCGGCGTCACGGTCGACAGCATCGAACTGCGAGTGCCGCTGCGAGAAACCTTCGGCGGCAAGGCGAAAGGGCATGGCCGCCACGTCAAACAGTCAGGCGGGCACGGCCAGTACGGTGTCTGCGACATCGAGGTCGAAGCGCTGCCCGAGGGGTCGGGGTTTGAGTTCGTCGACAAGGTCGTCGGCGGCGCAGTACCGCGCCAGTTCATTCCCAGCGTCGAGAAAGGCGTTCGCGCACAGATGGAAAAGGGTGTGGCCGCGGGTTATCCATTGGTCGACGTCCGGGTGTCGCTGCTCGACGGCAAGGCGCACAGCGTCGACTCGTCGGACATGGCGTTCCAGATGGCGGGTGCGCTGGCGCTGCGCGAGGCGGCGGCTGCAGCCAAGATCAACCTCCTCGAGCCGGTGGACACTGTGTCGGTGGTGGTTCCCGACGATCTCGTGGGCGCGGTGATGAGCGACCTGTCGGGTCGGCGCGGCCGGCTGCTGGGCACCGACAACGTCGCCGGCAACCACACGCTGGTCAGGGCCGAGGTGCCGGAGGTGGAGCTGACGCGGTACGCGATCGACCTGCGCTCGTTGTCACACGGCGCAGGTTCGTTCACCCGTACCTTCACCCGCTACGAGCCGATGCCAGAGTCGGCGGCGGCGAAAGTCAAAGCGAGCGCTTAAGACTCGACGTTGGGGGTGCAGACCACCTTCTTGACCTGCCCGCCGGGCAGGTCTTCCACCGCACTCGCCTCGGCGGCGGCACTGTCCGGCCCGTAGCCGCCGGACCACTTGTCGTGCTTGTCGAGAGCG
>DASWBF010000573.1:0-3807 GCA_036390735.1 Mycobacterium sp.
GCCTGCCGGACCGCGACGATGCCGTCCGGCTGTGGGATCATGTCATCGCGTTGACCAGTTTCCCCGGCTTCGCGGAAATCAAGCGCACTCTGCGCGAGCGGCCTCAATTGATCGGCCTCGGTGTGGACGCGGAATCAGTTGGCGTCGAAGAGGACTGGCACGGTGGCAGCCGCCGCACGAAAAAGTAGGGCGCAGGAGCGGAAGGGAATCAGGCGCCGTACACCGGTACCGGCGGGCGTGCCTTCGCCACAAGGTGGGCGACGACGGGGCCGAGCTCGGCGGGATCCCACCGCGCGCCCTTGTCGACCTGCGGACCGTGTGCCCATCCCTCGGCAACACGGACGATGCCGCCCTCGACCTCGAAGACTCGTCCGGTGACGTCGCGTGACTGGGCGCTGCCCAGCCAGACCACCAGCGGCGAGATGTTCTCGGGCGCCATCGAATCGAATCCCTCGTCGGGCTTGGCCATCATGTCGGCGAAGACGGTCTCGGTCATTCGGGTGCGCGCCGACGGCGCGATCGCGTTGACAGTGACGCCGTAGCGGCCCATTTCGGCGGCGGCAACGAGCGTAATGGCCGCGATGCCGGCCTTGGCTGCGCTGTAGTTGCCCTGCCCGACGCTGCCCTGCAGGCCCGCACCCGAACTGGTGTTGATGATCCGCGCGTCAACGCTTTTGCCTTCTTTGGACAGGCCGCGCCAATACGCCGCGGCGTGCCGCATCGTCGCGAAATGGCCCTTGAGGTGTACGGCGATGACGGCGTCCCATTCCTCTTCGCTGGTGTTGGCCAGCATCCGGTCGCGAACGATTCCGGCGTTGTTGACCAAGACATCCAGGCCGCCCAACGTGTCGATCGCGGTGTGGATCAGGCTGGCCGCGCCGTCCCACTCCGAGACGTTCGCGCCGCTCGTGATGGCTTCGCCACCGGCTGCGGTGATCTCGTCGACGACCTCCTGTGCCGGGCTGCCGCCACCGGCGGGTGAGCCGTCGAGCCCAACGCCGATGTCGTTCACCACCACCCGCGCCCCCTCCGCGGCGAAGGCCAGGGCGTGCGCCCGCCCGATGCCACGTCCGGCGCCCGTCACCACGACCACGCGACCGTCGACCAAACCCATGCCCGTTTCTCCTTACTTGATCGCACTGGTGGCCGACAGGTACGGCGGCGGCTCGCCGCCGCCGTGCACGGCCATCGTCGTACCACTGATATATGACGCCGCATCGGAAGCCAAAAAAGCTGCCGCCCAGCCGATCTCGGCGGGCTTGGCCAGCCGGCCCAGCGGCACGGTGGCCGCGACCGCTGCCTGTGACTCTGCGTCGCCGTAGAACAGTTCCACCTGCTCGGTCTCCACCATGCCGACCGCGAGTGCGTTCACCCGCACTTTCGGCGCCCACTCGACGGCCAGCGTCTGCGTGAGGCTCTCCACGCCCGCCTTCGCGGCACCGTACGCCGCGGTGCCAGGGGTCGGTCGCCGCCCGCTGACGCTGGAGATCGACACGATCGCGCCGCCGCCTGGCTGATTCTGCATCACCGCGTTGGCTCGCTGCGAAACATGAAGCATGCCAAGCAGATTCAGCGTGATAATCTTCTCGTGGAATTTCGGGGACGCGTCGGCGGCCAGCGCGTACGGCGAGCCACCGGCGTTGTTGACCACCACGTCGAGGCGCCCGTGGCGGTCGACGACGGTGGCGACCATCTCGGCCACCGAGTCCGCATCGCGCACGTCGCAGCTGTGAAACTCGTACGGCAACCCCTCGACGGCACGTCGGGCGCAGGTCACGACCGTCGCACCCTGAGCAGCGAAGACGGCGCTGATCCCGGCGCCAACCCCGCGCACGCCTCCGGTCACCAGCACCACCCTGCCGGCGAGGCCGAAATTGAGGGGAAGCGCTTCTCCGGCATCGGTCACTGTGCTAGCTTACCAAGCAAGTGCTTGCTTAGGTAGCGACCCCAGGAAGACTCCCATGACCATCACGTCCGCCATCGTCGAGCCAGGCATCGTCGCCGTCACGGTCGACTATCCACCGGTCAACGCGATTCCCTCCCGCGGGTGGTTCGAACTCGCCGACGTCATCACCGCGGCAGGCGACAAGCTCGACACCCACGTGGTGATCCTTCGGGCAGAGGGCCGCGGCTTCAACGCCGGTGTCGACATCAAGGAGATGCAGAACACCGAGGGCTTCACCGCGTTGATCGACGCGAACCGCGGGTGCTTCGCGGCGTTCCGCGCCGTCTACGAATGCGCGGTGCCGGTTGTCGCGGCAGTCAACGGTTTCTGCGTGGGCGGCGGAATTGGGCTGGTGGGCAACGCCGATGTGATCGTCGCCTCCGACGACGCTACATTCGGGCTTCCGGAAGTGGAACGCGGGGCGTTGGGCGCAGCGACGCACTTGTCTCGCCTTGTGCCACAACACATGATGCGGCGGCTGTTCTTCACCGCCGCCACCGTAGACGCCGCAATGCTGCACCACTTCGGCTCGGTGCACGAGGTGGTTCCCCGCGATCAGCTCGACGAAGCGGCTTTAACGGTGGCCCGCGACATCGCGTCAAAAGACACCCGGGTGATCCGCGCAGCCAAGGAGGCGCTGAATTTCATTGACGTGCAACGCGTCAACTCAAGCTACCGGATGGAGCAGGGCTTCACGTTCGAGCTGAACCTTGCCGGTGTGTCCGACGAGCACCGCGACGCGTTCGTGAAACGGTCATGACCGACAAGCGGAGCACTCTCGACGACGCTGTCGCCGGCGTGCGCAGCGGTATGACGATCGGCATCGGTGGCTGGGGGTCGCGGCGCAAGCCGATGGCGTTCGTGCGGGCTCTGTTGCGTTCGGACGTCAGCGATTTGACCGTGGTTTCGTATGGCGGACCCGACGTCGGGCTGCTGTGCTCGGCGGGCAAGGTGCGGCGGGTGTACTACGGCTTTGTGTCGCTGGATTCGGCGCCGTTCTACGACCCGTGGTTCTCTTCCGCACGCACCAGCGGTTCGATCGAGGCGCGCGAGATGGACGAGGGCATGCTGCGCTGCGGATTGCAGGCGGCCGCGCAACGGTTACCGTTCCTGCCGATCCGCGCGGGCTTGGGCAGCTCGGTGCCCGACTTCTGGGAGGGCGAACTGAAGACCGTCGAGAGTCCCTATCCATTGGCTGATGGCGGTCGCGAGACGTTGATCGCGATGCCGGCGCTGCAACTCGACGTGGCGTTCGTGCACCTGAATATCGGTGACGCACGGGGCAATGCGGCCTACACCGGCGTGGACCCGTATTTCGACGACTTGTTCTTGATGGCCGCCGAACGACGTTACCTATCGGTGGAGAAGGTTGTGTCCACCGAGGAACTCGTCAAAGCCGCGCCGCGGCAGGCGCTGATCGTCAACCGGATGATGGTCGACTCGGTGGTCGAAGCCCCGGGAGGCGCTCACTTCTCCACGGGCGCAGCAGATTACGGCCGCGACGAGAAGTTCCAGCAGCACTACGCAGAGGCCGCGAAGTCACCTGAATCCTGGAATGAGTTCGTGCAGACGTACTTGTCAGGCAGCGAAGACGACTACCAGGCCGCGGTGCGGCGATTCGCAACGGAGGCATCGTGATCTACGTGAGCCGCGCCGAGGTCTGCGTGACCGCCTGCGCGGACCTGTTCCGCGACATCGGTGAAATCATGGTCAGCCCGATGACGACGGTCGTGTCCATCGGGGCGCGGCTGGCCCGCATGACATTCTCGCCCGACATCCTGCTGACCGACGGCGAGGCGCTGCTGCTGGAAGACACGCCCGCGATCGGTGCGTCGGGCGCGGTCGAGGGTTGGATGCCGTTC
>DASWBF010000574.1:0-5602 GCA_036390735.1 Mycobacterium sp.
ATACGGAACCTCGGCGACGTATTTGAGCGAAGTCGCCACCCCACACCGACGCGGCTTCTACTCGTCGTTCCAGTACGTGACGCTGACCAGCGGCCAACTACTCGCGCTGGGCGTACAGATCATCTTGCAGCAAGGGGGTCCCCTTAGCAGCGGAGCGGATCTGGTCCCTTTTGCCCCGACTGGATCAGGCGGCCGGTGAACGGAGCGGGCGGTGTCCCTCGCGACGGAGTTCGGTCTCGACGTCGAAGGAGTAGGTGCCGTAGAAGTTGATGTGATCGTGCTGTGCAGGTGTCAGGTGTGCCGCCTCCTCGTCTATGACGGGGTAGCCTTCGGCACGCAGCGCGTCGAGCGCGTCGCCGAGGTAGGTAGTGGTCCACAGCGTATCCGGGGTTTCGAACCTTACCTGCTCCATTCGTACTGGTCGTTCTCTTGCAGTTCCGTCTGTAAGAGGATGTTGGGTCATTGGTATGCGGTACCCCAGGCAATCCCAGGCCGGCCGCCATGGCGGCACCTGGGGGCATGGCCGTGTTCGGGGGCATTCAGGTTGAGCACCTGGGGGTAGCGGTCCGGCGTTGACGGTGAGCAGCTCGTCGGGCGGTCATAGCTGGTTTGGTGCTTGTGGCGCCGGGGCGGCACGGTGATCACGTCGTTGTAGGCGACGGCCTGTTACCAGGCTGGCCCCTTGCCGCGCGCCGTCTCGAGTTGCGCATCGAGCCAGTCGAGGTCGTCCTGGCGTCGGCGGCGTGATCGTGTCTCCCGGTCGAATAGCTCGTCGGTCTTGGTCAGCACGAGTGCGTACGGCCGTCCGACGCGCCGGGTCTGGTGCCCTACCGGCAGCTCGGCACGGTCGATCCTCTGATGGACGTGAGCTCGGCCCGGCTTGGCGAGCGGCCATTCCAGCAGCCGCTTCGCAGGGTCGGCGAGGAACGCGGTGAGCTTGACGCAGATGTCGCAGCCGCACCCATCGGGCGCGGTGATGGACCAGTCGTCGGCGGCGCGTGGTGGTTGGGTCAGTCGTTCGCGGAGCCGGATACGGCAATGCGAAGCGATCGCGTCGAGGCCCGCCGCCGAGCGTGCGTGCATCGTCGCAGTGGCTTGTGCCATCCGCAACACCTGCACCAGGGTGGGCAGCAACGTGTCGGAGTGTTCGCCGCACAGCGCGGCCACCGCCGTCTGGACCAGGTCGAGGTCCTCCGTTTCGGCCGCTGCGGCGAGGAATGCGCGCAGCGGCGCCACGAGCCTGCCGAGCTCTTCCTCACGGCGGCTGGGCGCGGGCAACTCACACGCCTGGGTGAGCGCGCCGTCAAGCCAGGCCCATGCCCGCGCGAGCAGGCCCCGTGCGGTCGGCTGGCTAGTTGCCGTGAGGGCTTCGCACAGCGGTGGCAACGACTCGATCCACTCGGCGAGCTCGACCGTCGACGAGCGCCGCGCGGAGAACCAGGTGTCGAGCAGTTCGGCTGTCCACAGTTGCCCGTAGTGGTCGGCAAGCTCGGCCAGGGCGGGCATCTCGCGTGGGGTCAGCGTCTCGAGCCGAAGCGGACGCACCAGCATCGTCGCCAGCGGCGCGTCGTCGAGGCCGCTGGCGACACGCAGCGCAGCAGTGGCCACCATGGCCGATTCGCCGCCGCGAACAGTGTTGTCCCAGAAGGGAATCAGCGTCTTCGCCAACGTGCGCGCGGTCGCCTGATCGCCCTGCCCGATGCGTTCGTGCAGCCGCCGCAGCGCCCATGCGGCAGACGCTTGGGCGTGCACCACGAACGTGTGCTCGGCCGGCCACAAGACTATTGCGGCGCGCCGATACCAGCGGTCAATCGTGTTGCCGTAGTTGCCCATGTAGCCCTCGTATTCGGCCGCATACGGGGTCAGCTGTACCGACGGTGTGGTCGCGCACACTTCGTCGTTGGGAACGTGCGCGACGATCGGGTCGGCCGGCTCCCCCGAGGGTCCGACGCAGTGAACGAGCGCCAAGCTCGAGTCGAGCAGATCGCCCAGCGCGAACTGGTCAGGATCGGTGTCGTCGGGCCAGCTGTCATCGTCGTACCAGCGTCCGGGTCTGTCGGGCGGGATGGCGTCCCAGGTCTCCCGGATCTCAGCAAGCGCCAACACGACCTGGCAGTCAACGCGCCCGGCCGCCGCCCGAAGGGTCACGGCGCGGCCGGCGTCGTCGCCCTTGAGCCGGTGCCAGCACAGCCCACGCTTGGTGTACTCGTGGTCAAGCAAGTAGACCAACCGGTTCGGGGGCCGCGTCGCCTCATCGCGCCAGCGCGGCGGTGGCGGCGTCGCGAAGTGTGCCCGCAGCTCGGCGGCCAGCGCATCAACTGAATCCCACGATGCGCAAACATCCGGTTCGCCGCGCAACAACAGGTTGTATGTCAGCACGACCCGGTGTCCAGACCGGACCGGCCGGATCTCGTGGCGGCAGTCGGCGTAGAACGCGACGAAGGACAGCGTGCGCTTCGTCGAACGGTAGGTCACCGTCTCCCCGCCGTGGCGGATCAGCAGCGAGCCGCCCTTGAACGCGCCCGGCAGCGTCACTACAAGTGTGGCGACCATGTCGTCGGCCTTCTCCGAGTCCTGGTGCGAGACAAAGAACTGTCCCGGTGCGTACACCAGCATCGAGTGCAACTCGGCGTCCAGCCGCGCTCCGGGCGCGAGCCCCAGGTCGGTGCCCAGCCTGTCCAGCATCGGCCGCAGCGTGCGGTTCCACCGCCGTTTGTCGATCCGAACCCGGCTGCGCGGTATCTCGTAGGTGTTCCGCACCTCGGGGTTCAGCAGGGTCAGCTCCCCACGTCCATAACGTGCTGGCCGGGCCACTTCGCAGAGTCGTCGAGCCTGGGCGGCCGAGAGCGGAAGCTGCACCGGCCCGACTCCTCGCACCTCGAGGTGCAGGTCGTCCGTCGGCGCGGTGTGGCGGACGCTGAACGAGCCTGTGCCGGTGAGGTCGCCGAGGCTGGCCGCAATCCGTTCGCGCGGCGAGTTGTAAACGCCCATCAGACCGGCGCCCCTATCCTAGGGCTCCCGACGAGCAATGCTGTCCGGCCGTGTCGCTCACAGCGCCGATAGTAAGTACACAGACCAAGGGCAGCAATTGATCGATCGGCAAATACGGCTAACCAACACCCATGGCGATTCGCTGCGGTGCAGGACGGTTTGCACCGCCACCCTGTCCTGTCGGCGGCGCAAGCTGGCGTGGGCGGCAGTGACGCTGCCGGCAGCAGCGATGCCGGCGGCATAGGTTGGCCCGGCGGCACCGGCAGGGCCGGTGGCACGGGAGGCACCTCCGGCAATCGCAAGCAGCGAGTTTGGCTGGCAAACGACGGCAAGCGACCCGCAGCGGCGGTACCGGTGCCGTTGGTGGCAGTGCCGGCACCGGCGCGTCGGGTAGGGGGCGCCGATGGTTCTGGCGGTGACGTGACACTGGCGGCGGTGGCCATGGAACAAGATATCGGCGGGGCGGGGTTGTGTTCAAAGCTTTCGGTGGCTTGATGTTGCGGGCGTAGAAGATCAACAGCGCCATCGCGTTCAGCCTTGCTCGGGTTGTGCCGAGGCAGCGTGTCGTGATCCCAGGCGGCGGCGCAGTTCCAGGTTTTCGCCCTGGGCCGCTTCGAGTGCAGCCTTGAGCGCGGTGACTTCTTCCCGGTGGCGTCGCTTCAGTTCGGACAGCTGGGCGCTGAGGGTGCGGACCACGCTGCTGGGATGATCCGGGTCGACCTGTTCGATCCGCGCCGCCTGCGGGTTACGTTGCTGCTGGTCGCGTAGTTGCTCGACGCGTCGGCGGATGTCGCTGGTCCGGTAAAGGAAATCGAGCGAAACACCGGCGGTCTGTGCCAGTCCCCGGAAGGTGATCGGGGTTCCGCGTCGCACCATCTCACGCAGGCCTTGTTCGGCGCGGGTCTTCGCCGCAGCGCTTTTGGCTGCTGCAGCGGCGCGGAGGTTGTCCGGGTTTCCGCGAGTCATGACCGGGCCTCCTGGTTCTTGTCGATCATGTCGGTGCGGGCGGTTACCCCGGCTCCACGAACGGCGTGCCGTTGGCCGTCGCTGCTGTCGGTCCGGTCGATGGCGTCGATGATCCGGCCGAGCGCTTCTCGTTCTTGTAGGCGTCCGGCCAGCCAGATGTTCTCGGGTCCCATGTCTTGGCCTGTGCGGGTCTTGAAGGTGCGCTGGCGGTCGGTGATGAGCTGATCGGTGCGGGTCTGCTGGATCTTCAGCTCGGGCAGGAAGGTCGCGTCCGTGGTGAACTTGTCGCAGGTAAGGCACGCGTTTCCCTTGTCGCAGGATCGGCGTGGCGGCAGCAGGCACCAACCGTTGGGCAGAATCCGGTCGGTGCGTTTGTCCAGTTCGAGCATGTCATAGAGGTCTCGCGGGTCGACCCGCAAATCGCGACCGTCAGCGGTGATCTTCTTGTAGCGCAAGAATTCTCGTTCGTGCGTCGAGGCCAGGGTCTCGGCGTACTCCATGGTCATAGCCGGTGTCACATGACCCATATAGCGCTGCACGACGTGCAGCGGGACACCCGCGTTGAGCAGGCTTGTGGCCTTCGTGTGCCGGAATCGGTGGGTGCGGTTGAAATCCACCAATCGCCCTGTGCTGTCACGGATTTCGAGTTTTCGCGCGAACTCGTTGAGCAGCAAGTTGACCCGCTCGTAGGTGTAGTGCCGATCGGCGTGGCGGTTCATCTTGGCGGCCAGGAACAGGTAGGTCGGTGTGACGTCCAGCGCCCATCGACCAGCGAGATGCTCGGTAACCCATCGCTGCTGTTCCTCGATGATGGCGACGATTTCGGCATCGACGAGCATCGTGTCGGGCGCTCCGTCGATCTTCGTCTGCTGGTAACGCAGCTTGGCGACGAACCCGTCACCATCGTCGGCGCCGGGATCGGTGATCCGGTCCAGCGGGAGCAAAGGCCGGTAGTCGAGCATGCGGATCTCGCTGACCCGGCGACCGGTCCGGGCGACGAGCATCACGATGCGCATGGCCTGCTCGTCGCCGAACCCGCCGTCATTGATCGGCGCGCCAATCAGGTGCAGGTTCGCCATGATCTTGGACAACGCCGTGTCGTCGATGACCTCCCGGCGGCCAGGAGTGACGGCGGTGCGGCGGGTTTCTCCCCGCCTCCAGAGCCCGGCGTGTTCAGATCGGAGCCGTAGCCAGCCGGGTTCGTTCAAAGTGCGGGCCGCGCTGTCGCGGTTGTCGTGCATGAACAGGTAGAACTGCTCGACGTTGGTGGCGATGTCGTTGACCCGCAGGTCCGACAGTGGTTTGCCCTTGTTCGGCCCGGTGCGTGCGGTCAGGGTGCGGACGTACCCGAGGAACTCCAGCATCAGCACCCGGACTCCGGCCGGGTCGTCGCTGAGCCAGGGCGGTGGTGTCGGACCACGGCCGGTGAGCCAGCCGGAGAACACGGCGATGCCCGAGCGGATTGCGCGCAGGCTGCTCCAGGTCAGCGTGCCTGTTTCCAGCGAGACCTTGAACCACCATTGCAGACCTATACGCAGCCACGCCGGTTCGATTGTGTGGAAATGCAGGCTCGTGCCCTGTGCCGGCTCGTGTAGCCGACGCGGGATCCGAGGATCCAGCGCGAGGTTCCATTCCTCGTGTTGCC
>DASWBF010000575.1:0-4886 GCA_036390735.1 Mycobacterium sp.
CCTGCCACAGCGCGAAATTAGGGTCCTCCTCGGCCGCATGGGCCGCCGCGTCGAGAACCGCCCGCACCCGGCGCAACGCTGGCGCGTATGCGGCGGGCACTTTCAGCTCGCCGGTGAGCGCGTCGATGAGTAGCTCCTCGAATCGCCTTGGGGTGTCATTGTTTTCACTGCGCCGCAGGCTCCGGCGCAGTGCGCGCAGCGACACCGGGTCGATACGCCCGATCGGCCCGGTTACCAACGCAAGCGCCTGCTGCCCGTCGAGCCCCCCGGTGGCGGCGGCCAGCACAGTGAGCAGCGCGCGCACCGCGGGGTGGTCGGCCGGCGGGGTGGCTGACGCCGGCGCGCGCACCGGAACACCGGCAGCGGCAAGCGCGCGCGGCAGTACGGCCGCCGCCCGTGGCAACGACCGCACGATCACGGCCATCTTTGACCACGGCACGTCGTCGATCAGGCGCGCACGGCATAGCGCGTCGGCGATCAAGGCAGCCTCCGCGTGCGCGGATGTCGCGAGCCGGACGACGACCTCTCCAGGCTCGTCGCCGGCGCCCGCGATGACGCGGCCCGGCGTGCGACCCGGAAGACGGGCGGCCACGGCACTCACCGCACGCGCGACCGCGGGTGCGCAGCGGTGCGACTGCGTCAGCGTGACGACGTGGTCGCCTTCCAACAGCGCGGGGTCGGCACCGCGGAACCCGAACACGGTCTGGTTGGGGTCACCCGCGAGGACCGTAGCGGCCGCGCCCTCCGCGAACACCCCCACCAGCCGCGCGGCCTGCGGGTCGAGGTGTTGAGCGTCGTCGACGAGCAGCACGCGGATGCGGTCCCGCTCGGCGGTGAGGAGGCCTGGATCGTGGGCGAACGCCTCCAGCGCCGCGCCGACCAGTTCTGCCGCGCCGAGCGCCGGGACGGTGGCCTGCGGGGCGGCCCTGCCCGCAGCCGCCCGCAGCAGCATCACCTGCTCGTACTGCTGCGCGAACTGTCCCGCCGCCACCCACTCCGGCCGCCCGGAGAGCCGCCCGATCCGTTGCAGCTGTGGTCCGTCAACACCGCGTTCGGCACAGCGCGCCAATAGGTCTCGAAGAGCGGTGGCGAACCCCGCGGTGGCCAACGCCGAACGCAGCGGCTCCGGCCACGCCACCGCTGCATCGGGTCCGTCCTCGAGGTCGCCGGCCAGCAGCTCACGGATTATGCCGTCCTGCTCGGTGCCGGTGACCAGGCGCGGCGGCGGGTCACCAGAGCGCTGCGCTGCCAGCCGCAGCACTGCGAAGGCGTACGAGTGCAGCGTGCGCACCAGCGGCTCGCGGATGACCGCGGGACCGTCTGATTGCGTCAACGCCGTGGCCAGCGCTCGGCGGGTCCTGACCGCGGCGCGTGCCGTCGGGCACAGCAGCAGAACGGATTCCGGGTAGGTGCCCGATGCGATGTGCGCGGCCGCCGCGTTGACGAGCATGCTGGTCTTTCCGGTGCCGGGGCCGCCGATGAGACGGACGACGCCCCGGGTAGCCGGGTCGATGATCAGCTGCGGTGCGGCCATACGGCGATGACAGCACGGGGGTCCGACAAGTTCGCTTGGCTGGCGCATTTGCGACTGCCTCGATATAAGGAACGGCGCATGGTCGGCATGGGCGAGTCGTCTTATCACCTGCAACCCCGCGGGAGCCGCCCTGGCACGATCGAGGCGTGACCGCCGACCTTCACGTTTACCGGTACGGGCCCGACGGGCCGATCCGAGTGCTGGCCGTCCACGGGCTGACCGGACACGGCAAGCGGTGGCAGACCTGGGCCACCCGGCACCTGCCCGACGTCACGGTGGCCGCACCCGATCTGCTCGGCCACGGCCGGTCGTCGTGGGACGCGCCCTGGACGATCGACGCGAACGTCGATTCACTGGCGGCGCTGCTCGATGCCGACGGCGGACAGCCGGCCGTCGTGGTGGGACATTCGTTTGGCGGGGCGATCGCGTTGAATCTCGCTGCAGCGCGACCTGATTTGGTTGACGCGCTGGTGCTGCTGGACCCGGCGGCGGGTCTGCGCGGGCGGCGCATGCGCGAAATCGCCGACGAGATGCTGGCCTCCCCGGACTACACCGACCGCGACGAGGCCCGCGCCGACAAGCTGTCGGGATCCTGGGGCGAAGTCCCCGCGGACGACCTGGAGGCCGAGCTCGACGAGCATCTGGTCCCGTGGCCTGGCGGACGGGTGGGTTGGCGGATGAGCCTGCCCGCGATGATGTCGTACTGGAGCGAGCTGGCCCGCCCGATTGTGTTGCCGCGCAGCGGAACCCCGACGACACTGCTGCGCGCGGCCAAGACCGACCCGCCGTACGTCGGCGATGCACTGGTGGTCGCGCTGCGGGACAGCCTGGGCCCGGACTTCACGCTGGTCGACCTCGACTGCGACCACATGGTGCCGTTGGCCCGGCCCGACGAGACCGCCGCCGCGGTGCGGGAACGGCTATGACGGCGGTCACCGACGACGATGTCGAGCTGGTGCGGACGCTGGTTTCCGCGATCCCGCCCGGCAAGGTGGTCACCTATGGCGACATCGCCACCGCCGCAGGGCTGTCCAGCCCTCGCATCGTCGGCTGGATCATGCGGACGGACTCCGTCGACCTGCCGTGGCACCGGGTGATCCGCTCCAATGGCCGGCCGGCGCCGCACCTGAGGACCCGCCAACTCGAACTGCTGCGCGCCGAAGGTGTGCTGGCCGTCGACGGCAGAGTGCCGCTACGCGACGTCCGCCACGCATTCTGAGTGCCGCCGCGCCGAAACGGTATTCCACGTGGTGTCCACTCGCACTTTCCCGCGTGGAATACCGTTTCGGTGCAAGAAGCGGTTGACGAGCAGGTCGATGACACTTGGATGCAGTCCGAGCGGGGCCGCGACCGCGGTCGCACCGCAGTCGGCCAGACGATCATGAAATAGCCCTGGCGCCAACAGATATGACGCGATGAATATCCGGCGCTGTCCGGTTACACGCAGCCTGCCGACGACGTCATGCACCCGCGGCGTGCCGGTGGCCACATAGCCCAGATGCACCGGACCGATGCGCCGCGCCAAAAGCTGTGCGGCGATTCGCAATTCATGGCGGGCGCCTGGATCCGACGAGCCGGCAGCCGCCATCACGACCGCATCGCCGGGCCGCCAGCCGACTTCACGCAGCCGGTCGCGCATCACCGCCGCGAGGCCCGGGTCGGGGCCGAGCGTCGGTGCCACCGACACCTCGACGTGCCCGCTCTGGCCGATCCGGGCAGGAAGGTCGGTATGAACGTGATAGCCCGACGCCAAGAACGCGGGTACGACGACCGTCGGCCCGGTCGCCTGAGCGAGCACCTCAGCGGGGTTGGGCCCGAGGACGTCCACGAATGCTGTTCGCAGCGGCCCGATTCGGCTCGCCACCGCCGCGCTCAGGTCGTGGGCCATCTGCACCCCGGCGGCGCTGCGGGTGCCGTGTGCGACCAGGATCAGCATTCGGCCGGGTCGATCGCCAACCGGTAACCGCGCTTGACCACGGTCTGTATCGCACGCGGCGCGCCGAGCGCAGACCGCAGCCGGGTCATCGCCGTCTCGACCGCATGAGTGTCTCCCCCGCCGCCGGGCAACTGCGCGAGAAGCTGCTCCCGCGATACCACCCACCCGGGATTCGCCATCAGACGCCTCAACAACGCCATCGCGGCCGGCGGCACGGTCCGAGTCTCGCCGTCGACGGCCACCGTCGCGCTGCGCACGCTGATGTGATGACCGCCGGCGGTGAAATGGCAAGCGCGGCGCGGCACTTCGTCGGTGATCAACCGGGCCAGCGCTCCGAGCCGGTAGCGCTCGGGGTGGGTGGTCGGCACGCCGAGCCGGCGCAGCGGAGCGGCCGTCACCGGTCCGACACAGATCGCCACGACCTGCTCGTGCAGCGCATCGGTGAGTTCACTCACACAACCAAGAGCCTTGGCGCGCTGCAACATTGACGCCACTGCCGGTGCGCTGGTGAAGCTCACCGCATCCACCTCGGCGTTGACGATCATCGCGATCAGCTGGTCCATCGGCCGGCTGTCTTCCGGTTGCTCCCAGCGATACACGGGCACCTTGATCACCTCGGCGCCCGCCATGGTCAGCGCATCGCAGATGTCCGCGTTGGGTTCCCACTCCGAGGCGACGCCATGCAATTGCACTGCGATGCGCAATCCCGCCGCGCCGTCGGCCAGCAACCGGTCGAGCACCTCGGGCGACACTTCCGATTCCGGACTCCATTCCTCGCTGAGGCCGACCTGACGGACGGCGCCGCGCGCCTTGGGGCCACGCGCCAGGATGCGGGTCGACGCCAGCGCGTCCATAAGCTCGTCGGCGACGTCCCAGCCGTGAGCGGCTTCGAACCACCCTCGGAAGCCGATGCCCGTCGTGACCACGACGACGTCTGGCGGCTGTTCGATCAGAAGCGTTGTGACGCGCCTCAATTCGTCGTCGTCGACGAGCGGGATGATCCGGATCGCCGGCGCGTGCACGACGGCGGCACCGCGGCGCTCGAGCAGCGTGATGAGTTCTTCGGATCGGCGGGCCGCGGTGACCCCGATCGTGAAACCTGTCAGTGGGTCATTCGTGGGCGATTTCAACGGTTCCATCAGTCACTCGCACGTCGTAGATCGTCAGCGCGTGCGACTCCTGACCCTTCCCCCCTCGCTGCGCTCCACCCCCTGGGTCGTCGAGGCACCGTCCATCAGCAAGAGAGAAGACCTGTTTGAGGAGTGGTGAGGCCACCGTCGGCTCGCCGCGGCGGTCGCCGGTGATGCCGCGTGACATCACCGCGGCCCTGCCGAACGGGTCGATGTTGCTGACGGCCGCCAAAGTTCCGTCGGTGAGCAGAAACAGCGCCGCCTGCTCGCCGCCGGGCAGCAGCAC
>DASWBF010000576.1:0-8281 GCA_036390735.1 Mycobacterium sp.
ACTCCACACACATGAACATCACGATCGCGTTGCGCCGCAACAACACTCCCGCGGCGCCGATGGTGAACAACAGCGCGGACAAGTAGAGGTAATTGAGCGGATTCACCGGCCGTTCCCTTCGGCGCTGCCGTTGCCCGTCAAATCCATCGTGCGCGGCGTGAGGATCTTCGACACCGACGCCTCCGCGTACGAGCCGTCGGGAAGCAGCGCGGGGATGTCGACCGCGTTGTGCCGTGCGTACACGCCCGGACCCGGTAGGGGAGTGGGCCTGCCGTGGCCGGCGAACCGCTCCTGGGACAGCTCACGCTGGGTCTTGCGGCGGTCAAAGCGTTCCCGGTGCGCCAGCACCATCGCACCGATCGCCGCGGTGATCAGCAGTGCACTCGTGACCTCGAACCCCCACAGGTAGCGGGTGAAGATCAGCACCGCCAACCCCTCGACGTTGCCCTCCGCATTCGCCTGAGCCAGACCGGTGAACGCCGTAGACGCTGAGCCGATGCCGGCGACCAGCAGCACCCCGAAGCCCAGCCCGGCCAGGAGCGCGGCAATGCGTTGCCCGCGAATGGTTTCCACCAGCGATTCGGCCGTGTCCACGCCGATGAGCATCAGCACGAACAGGAACAGCATCATCACCGCGCCGGTGTAGACCACCACCTGCACGACGCCCAAGAACAGCGCGTCCTGCGCGATGTAGAACACCGCGAGCACGATCATCGTCATCGCCAAGAACATCGCCGAGTAGACCGCTTTGGATGCGGTCACCATCCCGACGGCGCCGATCACCGCGACCGTGCCCAGGATCCAGAACAGCACGGCCTCACTGGTGGAGGTGCGGGTTATCGCATCGGCCAGCAGCGTGGTCATTGGGGTTGCACCGCCTGAATGTTGCCGCGGTAGTAGTCCTCATCGGTCGCACCCGGAGCCATCGGATGCGGCGGCGCGATCATGCCTGGCTGCAAGGGCGCCAACAGTTTGTCCTTGCCGTAGATCATGTCGGCGCGGTTGTCGTCAGCCATCTCGTAGATGTTGGTCATCGTCAACGCCCGCGTGGGGCACGCCTCGATGCACAGTCCGCAGCCGATGCAGCGCAGATAGTTGATCTGGTACACCCGCCCGTAGCGCTCGCCCGGCGAAAAGCGTTCCTCTTCCGTGTTATCCGCGCCTTCGACGTAGATCGCGTCGGCCGGGCAGGCCCACGCACACAGCTCGCAGCCGATGCACTTCTCCAGCCCGTCCGGATACCGGTTGAGCTGGTGCCGTCCGTGATAGCGCGGCGCCACCGGCCCCGGCTTCTCCGGATACTGCTCGGTGATGGGCTTTTTGAACATCGTCGCCAGCGTGACGCCGAACCCGGCGATCGCGTCGAGAAACTTAGGCATCTGCGGCTTTCTTCTCAGGGAGCGGAGGAACCGGGAAGTCGCTGTATGGCGTGCTGGTGTCCAGTGCGACGCTCCGCGCCCTGCTGAGCACCAGACTTCGGACGGACAACACCAGCGCGATACCGCCGACAATGCTCGCGGCGAACAATGCCACCGCCCAGTAGTGGTATCCCTCCGCGCCCAGGGTGCGCACGGAGGCGACGATCATGACCCACCCCAACGAGATCGGAATCAGAATCTTCCAGCCCAGCGCCATGAACTGGTCATAGCGCAGCCGGGGCAGGCTGGCGCGCAGCCAGATGAACAAGAACAAAAAGCCCCAGACTTTGGCGGTGAACCACAGCACCGGCCACCACCCGCTGTTGGCGCCGTCGATCATGTTGAGCGGCCACGGCGCATGCCAGCCACCCAGGAACAGCGTGGTGGCCAGCGCCGAGACGGTGGTCATGTTGACGTATTCGGCGAGCATGAACAACGCGAACTTCAGCGACGAATACTCGGTATGGAAGCCGCCGACGAGTTCGCCTTCGGCCTCGGGCAGATCGAATGGGGCGCGGTTGGTTTCGCCGACCATCGACGTGACGTAGATCAAGAACGACGGCAGCAGCAAGAACACGAACCAGACGCGGTCCTGGGCGGCCACGATGCCCGACGTCGACATGGTGCCGGAGTAGAGGAACACCGCTGCGAACGACAATGCCATTGCGATCTCATAGGAGATCACCTGCGCACCCGATCGCAGGCCGCCCAGCAGCGGATAGGTCGACCCCGACGCCCAGCCGGCCAGCACGATGCCGTACACGCCGACCGATGTGACCGCCAGGACGTAGAGCACCGCGACCGGCAGGTCGGTCAGCTGAAGCGGGGTGGTGTGGCCGAAGATCGACACTTCGGGTCCGAACGGGATGACCGCGAACGCCATGAACGCGGGAATCACCGAAATGACCGGTGCCAGTAAGTAGACCGGCTTGTCGACGCCGGCGGGAATGATGCCCTCTTTCAGCCCCAGCTTGATGCCGTCGGCGAGGCTCTGCAGGATTCCGAACGGGCCCACCCGGTTGGGGCCGAACCGCATCTGCATGCGGCCCAGCACTTTTCGCTCGATCAGGATCGCCGCCAGCACGGTAAGCAGCAGGAAGACGAAGACCGCTACCGCCTTGCCGACCACCAGCCACCACGGATCGTGCCCGAAACCGATCATTTCGCCACCTCGATCGTCACCACCGCGCCCACGGTCACCCGCAACTTCTGGTGCACGGCCGACGTCGCGGAGTTCATCGGCACCCAGACCACGCGGTCGGGCATGTCGGTCACCTCCAGCGGCAGTGCGACCGACCCCGTCTCGGTGCTCACCCTGACCAAATCACCGTCCGCGGCGCCGATCTCGGCGACGGTGGCCGCCGACAACCGCGCCACCGGCCGGTGCGCGGTACCCGCCAGATGCGGTTCACCGTCCTGAAGACGGCCATTGTCCAGCAGCATCCGCCAACTCGCCAACACCGCCTGACCGGGGCCGGGTTGCGGCGCATCGGCCGGCGACACGTGCGGCGGCTCGGGCCGCGCGCCGTCCCACACACCGAGCGCGGCGAGTTCGTCGCGCGCCGCCGCCGCGTCGCGCAGGCCGAGATCCACACCCATTTCGTCGGCGATCATGCGCAGCACCCGCATGTCGGAGAACGCACCGGTGTTCCGCAGTGACGGTTCGAAGGGGCGTTGACGCCCTTCCCAGTTCAGGAACGTGCCCGCCTTTTCGACCACCGGCGCCACCGGGAACACGACGTCGGCCCGCTCGCTGACGGCACTGTGCCGGATCTCCAGGCTCACGACGAACGGCGCGGCGTCGAGCGCCGCCGCGGCGGCGACGGGATCCGGCAGATCGGCCGGTTCCACACCGCCGACCACGAGCGCGCCGAAAGCGTCAGCACCGGCGAGGATTTCGTCAGCGTCGCGACCCGTTGCGGTCGGCAGGCTGGTCACGTTCCAAACCGAGCTGACCTGTGACCGCGCATGGGGATCGGCCACGGGCCGGCCGCCTGGCAGCAGCGAGGAGAGTGCGCCGGCCTCCAGTGCCCCGCGCTCGCCGGCGCGCCGGGGCACCCACACCAGACGTGCGCCGGTGCTGTCGGCCAAGCGGACGGCGGCGGACAGCGCCCCCGGAGACGACGCGAGCCGCTCACCGAGCATGATCACCGCGCCTGAGGCACTGAGGATTTCGGCGAACTCGCCGTTTTGCAACTCGTCGAGCAGCGACGCCTCGCCGCCGGGAGCGGACTGCAACAGCGTGCCGGACATCTTGGCGAGCCCACGGGTGGCGAACGGCGCGACCGAGTAGATCTGCGTGCGGTGCTTGCGCGCGGCCTTGCGCAGTCGCAGGAACACGATCGGCGATTCCTCTTCGGGCTCGAACCCGGCCAGCAGCACCACCGGCGCGGCTTCCAGATCCGCGTAGGTGACCGTTATCGGCTGACCGGCGATGCGTGCCGCCAAGAACTCCGACTCCTCCGCGGACTGGGACCGAGCGCGGAAGTCGATGTCGTTGCTGCCCAACACCACACGCGCGAACTTGCCGTAGGCGTAGGCGTCCTCCAGCGTCGCGCGTCCGCCGACGAGAACGCCGGCGTTGCCGTAGGCCGCCGACAGTCCCTTGGCCGCGACGGTCAGCGCCTCCGACCACGAGGCGGCCACCAGCGTGCCGTCCTCGCCGCGGATCAACGGCGTGGTGATCCGGTCGGGTTGGGTGGCATACGTGAACGCCCAGCGGCCCTTGTCGCAGTTCCACTCCTCGTTGACTTGTGGGTCGTCGCCGGCCAGCCGGCGCAACACCACGCCGCGGCGGTGATCGGTACGCTGCGCGCAGCCCGACGCGCAGTGTTCGCACACGCTCGGGCTCGACACCAGATCGAACGGGCGGGCCCGGAACCGGTACGCGGCTCCGGTCAGTGCCCCGACCGGGCAGATCTGCACGGTGTTGCCTGAAAAGTAAGAGTCGAACGGTTCTTTGGTGTAAATACCGACCTGCTGCAGCGCGCCGCGTTCGAGCAGCTCGATGAACGGGTCCCCGGCGATCTGGTCGGAGAACCGGGTGCAGCGCGCACACAGAACGCACCGTTCGCGGTCCAGCAGCACCTGCGAGCTGATGTTGATCGGCTTGGGGAACGTGCGTTTGACGTCCTCGAAGCGAGAATCCACGCGCCCGTTGGACATTGCCTGGTTCTGCAGCGGGCATTCGCCGCCCTTGTCGCACACCGGGCAGTCCAGCGGATGGTTGATCAGCAGCAGCTCCATCACGCCGTGCTGAGCCTTGTCGGCAGCTTCCGAGGTGAACTGGGTATGCACCACCATCCCGTCGGTGACCGCAATCGTGCACGACGCCATGGGCTTGCGCTGGCCTTCGACCTCCACGAGGCACTGCCGGCATGCGCCGACCGGATCCAGCAGCGGATGGTCGCAGAACCGGGGAATCTCGATGCCGATCAACTCGGCGGCCCGAATCACCAACGTGCCCTTTGGCACCGACAACTCGACGTCGTCGATCGTCAGCGTCACCATCTCGACGTCAACGACTTCATCACTGTCGGCCGTCGCCGTCATACCGCTGCTCCTTCGGGCGCGACGAGCATCGAGTCGCGCGGATCGAACGGGCACCCTCGCTGCTCGACGTGGGCGACGTACTCGTCGCGGAAATACTCGATCGACGAGATGATCGGGCTGGCCGCGCCGTCGCCCAACGCGCAGAACGACTTCCCGAGGACGGTGTCCGAGATGTCGAGCAGCTTCTCGATGTCGGCCGAGGTGCCGTCACCGGTCTCCAGCCGCTCGTAGATCTGTGCGAGCCAGTATGTGCCTTCCCGGCACGGTGTGCACTTGCCGCATGACTCGTGCTCGTAGAACTCGGTCCAGCGCTGCACCGCACGCACCACGCAGGTGGTCTCGTCGAAGATCTGCAGCGCCTTGGTGCCCAGCATGGATCCCGCGGCCCCGACACCCTCGTAATCCAGTGGTACGTCGAGATGTTCGTCGGTCAGAATCGGGGTGGACGAGCCGCCAGGCGTCCAGAACTTCAGCTGATGTCCGGCCCGCACGCCGCCCGCGTAGTCGAGCAGTTCGCGCAGCGTGATCCCCAGCGGTGCCTCGTACTGGCCTGGCCGGGTCACATGACCCGATAGCGAATACAGCGTGAAGCCAGGCGATTTCTCGCTGCCCATCGACCGGAACCAGTCGACGCCGTTGAGGATGATCGGCGGCACACTGGCGATCGACTCGACGTTGTTGACGACTGTCGGGCAAGCGTACAGTCCGGACACCGCGGGGAACGGCGGGCGCAGCCTCGGCTGACCGCGCCGGCCCTCCAGCGAATCCAGCAGCGCGGTCTCCTCACCGCAGATGTACGCGCCGGCACCGGCGTGGACGACGATATCCAGGTCGAAGCCCGAGCCGAGGATATCGCGGCCCACGTATCCCGCTTCGTATGCCTCGGCGACGGCGGCGCGCAGCCGACGCAGCACCGGAACCACCTCGCCGCGAACGTAAATGAACGCGTGCGAGGCGCGGATCGCGTACGCCGCAATGATCGCGCCTTCGACCAGGAAGTGCGGCGTCATGAACATCAACGGGATGTCCTTGCACGTGCCCGGCTCGGACTCGTCTGCGTTGATCACCAGATAGTGCGGTTTCGCGCCGGTCCCACTCGAATCCTGAGGAATGAAGCCCCATTTCATGCCTGTCCCGAACCCTGCGCCGCCTCGGCCGCGCAGGCCCGAGTCCTTGACCTCCTGAAGAACCGTGTCGGGCCCCATCGTGAGCGCCTTGGCCAACGCCCGATAACCGTCGTGCTCGCGGTACGTCTCCAGCGTCCACGACTTGGAGTCATCCCAGAACTTACTCAGAACGGGCGTCAGCGGAGTCTCGGCCGTCATATCACTCGTTCTCCGTAGACGCGGGATCTGTTTCCTGGGTTCCGGATTCGGTTGGCACGGCCGGCGCCTGCATGTTGTTCTTGCGTGCTTCTCGCAGGCCGGCCAGGGTGGGCGCGCCCGCTCCACTTTGACCGTCGTCGGGACGCCCGTCGGCGAAACCCGCAAGAACACGCGAGGTTTCGCGGAACGTGCACAGCGGCAGCCCGCGCGTGGGTGTGACGGATTGGCCGTTGCGCAGCGCGTCGACGAGTTCGATGGTGGACTCCGGTGTCTGGTTGTCGAAGAACTCCCAGTTGACCATCACGACCGGTGCGTAGTCGCACGCGGCGTTGCACTCGATGTGCTGCAACGTGATCTTGCCGTCGCTGGTGGTCTGGTCGTTGCCGATGTCGAGGTGGTCTCGCAGCGCGTCGAAGATCGCGTCACCGCCCATCACCGCGCACAGCGTGTTGGTGCACACGCCGACGAGGTAATCACCGGTGGGGTCGCGCCGGTACATCGAGTAAAACGTTGCGACAGCGGTGACTTCGGCGCCGGTCAACCCGAGCTGCGCGGCGCAGAACTCGACGCCTGCCGGCGTCAAGCAACCGTCCTCGGCCTGCACGAGATGGAGCAGCGGCAGCAGCGCCGACCGTGACACCGGGTAGCGCGCGATGATCTCCGCAGCGTCGGCCTCCAGGCGCGCGCGCACATCCTCCGGATAGGTTTCGCGGCCTCGAAGGTGGCTGGGCTCTTCGGGTTTGGCGCCCAGCGAGACGAAGACCGTCATGGCTGTCTCTTCTTCGCGCGAGCGCTCATCAGCGATCCACTCCGCCCATCACCGGGTCGATCGAGGCAACCGCCGAGATCGCGTCGGCCACCATGCCGCCCTCGCACATCGCCGCGACGGCTTGCAGGTTGGTGAACGACGGGTCGCGGTAGTGCACCCGGTAGGGGCGGGTGCCGCCGTCGCTGACCATGTGCACGCCGAGCTCACCACGCGGGGATTCCACTGCTACGTAGACCTGTCCGGCGGGCACCTGGATGCCCTCGGTGACGATCTTGAAGTGATGGATCAGCGCCTCCATCGAGCTGCCCATGATCTTGGCGATGTACTCAGGCGAGTTGCCGTAGCCGTCGGGACCTAGCTTGAGATCGGCCGGCCACGCCAGCTTCTTGTCGCTGATCATCACCGGCCCGGGCCGCAGCTTGTCGACGCACTGCTCGACGATCTTGATCGATTCCCTCATTTCCTTGACGCGGATGAGGAACCGGCCGTAGGCGTCGCAGCCGTCGTCGGTGATGACATCGAATTCGTAGTTCTCATATCCGCAGTAGGGGTCTGCCCGGCGCAGATCATGCGGCAGCCCGGTGCTGCGCAGCACCGGCCCGGTGATGCCCAGCGCCATGCATCCGGTCAGGTCCAGGTAGCCGATGCCCTGGCAGCGGGCCTTCCAGATGTAGTTCTCCTTGAGCAGGTTTTCCATGTCCCGCAACCGCTTCGGCAACAGCTTGAGCAGCTCGCTTAGCTGCGGGATGGCCTCGTCGGGCAGGTCGGCGGCCAGCCCGCCGGGCCGGATGTAGGCGTGGTTCATCCGCAGCCCGGTGATGGTCTCGAACACGTTCAAGATGAGTTCGCGTTCGCGGAACCCGTAGAACATCGCCGACATGGCACCCAGTTCCATGCCGCCGGTGGCCAGCGCGACCAGATGGCTGGAGATCCGGTTGAGTTCCATCAGCATCACCCGGATCACGCTGGTGCGCTCGGGAATGTCGTCGGTAATGTCGAGCAGCTTCTCCACGCCAAGGCAGTAGGCGGTTTCGTTGAAGAACGGCGACAGGTAATCCATTCGCGTCACAAACGTCACACCCTGGGTCCAGGTGCGGTATTCGAGGTTCTTCTCAATCCCGGTGTGCAGATACCCGATGCCACAACGTGCTTCGGTGATGGTTTCGCCCTCGATCTCCAGGATCAGCCGCAACACCCCGTGGGTGGACGGGTGCTGC
>DASWBF010000577.1:0-2140 GCA_036390735.1 Mycobacterium sp.
TGCTGCGGCAGAGCCGCCGTTCCGGCTGGCCACATACGTGACCGACAACGCGGGCGCGCTGACCGCAGCCCAGCGCGGTCAGGTGCAAGCCGCGATCGAAAAGCTCTACAACGAGCGCAAGATCCGGTTGTGGGTGGTCTACGTCGACGACTTCTCCAGCCAGGGCGCACAGAGCTGGGCTCAAAGTACCTACCGAACAAGCGATCTGACTGGTTCGGATGCGCTGCTCGCGGTGGCGACCGTCGACCGAGCGTACGCGTTCCTGGGACCCGACACCGTCAACAACATCAGCGCCGGCGATGTCGGAGATCTGCAGCGCACTCAGATCGAGCCCGCACTGCGCAACAGCGACTGGAGCGGCGCCGCCGTTGCCGCGGCGAACGGCCTGAACACCGCGGGCTCCGGGATGAAGGTGCCGTGGACGGCACTGGCCGTCGTCATCGGTGTGATCGTGCTGGCCCTGGCGACGCTGCTGGTCTTGATGCGCTGGCGCCGACGACGCAGACGCGCCGCCGAATTCGCCGCGGCTCACCGGGTGGACCCGACAGACCCCCACGCGCTGGCTTCGGTGTCGCTCGACGCGCTCGATGATCTGTCCAGGGAGAAGGTCGTAGAGGTTGACAACGCGGTCCGCACCAGCGACAACGAATTGGCGCTCGCCGTCGAGGAGTTCGGCGCCAGCAGGACCGAGCCGTTCACCCGCGCCGTCAACAATGCCAAAGCTGCTCTGACGCAAGCCTTCAGGGTCCGGCAGCAACTCGACGACGCGATACCCGAGACGCCGGCCCAGCGACGGGATTTGTTGACCCGCGTCGTCGTCTCCGCCGCCACGGCGGACAGAGAACTGGACGCGCAAAAGGAGGCGTTCGAGCAACTGCGCGACTTGGTGATCAACGCGCCCGCCAAGCTGGACTCGCTGACCCAGCAGCTGGTGGACGTCACGGCGAGGATCGCGCCGTCGGAGCAGAAGATGGAGGCGCTGCGAAACGAATTCGACAGCGCCGCTTTGGCTTCGGTGTCCGGCAACGTGTCCGAGGCACAGAAGCGCTTGACGTTCGCCGACCAGAACATCACCCGCGCCCGCGAGCTGGCGGCGCGCCCGATCGCGGGCCAGCAGGCCGAACTGGTGGACGCCGTGCGAGCCGCGGAGTCGGCGCTCGGACAGGCTCGGTCGCTGCTCGACGCAGTCGATTCCGCCGAGAGCGACATCAACCGGGCCGCCGCGATGCTGCCGTCGGCGATCGCCGACATTCAGAACGGCATCGCCCAGGCCGATGCACTGCTCCGCGAAGGCAACGTCCCGCGCGCCAGCGGGCTCGCTACCGCCCGCGGGGCCGCCGTCACCGCGGTGGACACCGCGCAAGACACCGGATCCACCGACCCGCTCGGCGCGTTCACCCAGCTGACCAAGGCCGACGCCGAACTCGACCGGCTGCTGGCCGAAGTCGCCCAGGAGCGCGAAGCCGCCGAGCGGCTGGCTCGCACTTTCGATCAGGCGCTGTTCACCGCGCAGTCGCGGGTGCGCGCGGTGTCGGATTTCATCGACACCCGCCGCGGCAGCATCGGCCCGGAGGCACGCACCCGGCTCTCGGAGGCCACCCGGCAGTTGCAGGCCGCGCAAGCCACTAGGGCGGCGAACGTCAACGAAGCGATCGCATACGCCAACGGCGCGTCGATGCTTGCCGCCCAGGCGCAGTCGCTGGCCAACGCCGACGTGCAGAACGCCCAGCGCGCCTACTCCGGGCGGTTCGGCGGCGGCAACTCCGACATGGGCGCGATGATCGGCGGGATCATCATCGGCAACATCCTGAGCGGCGGGATGCGCGGCGGAATGGGCGGTTTCGGCGGCGGGTGGAGTTCGACTGGCTTCGGCGGTTCGTCAAGCTCGGGCGACGGCTTCTTCGGCGGCGGCGGCAGGTTCTGACCGCGTAAAAGCTTCGCGCAGTTCGCGTTTGAGCACCTTTCCGGCGCCGGACATCGGCAGCGGCGTGTCGCGGACCTCCACCGAGCGCGGGCACTTGTAGCCGGCGATCTGCGTGCGGCAGTGCTCGATCACGGCATCGGCGGTGAGCGTTGCTCCCTCCCGTGGCACCACGATTGCATGCACGGCCTCGCCCGAGTACACGTTCTCTCCGCCGGA
>DASWBF010000578.1:0-5562 GCA_036390735.1 Mycobacterium sp.
GCGGCCGACCTGAGCCGCGACGACGCCGTCGCGATCCTCGACGACGCCGACCGGTTCGCGCAGGCGCTGGTGGGCCGCGACGTCAAGAAGCTGCCGACGCTGCGCGGCCGGACCATCATCACGATGTTCTACGAGAACTCCACCCGCACCCGGGTGTCGTTCGAGGTGGCCGGCAAGTGGATGAGCGCCGACGTGATCAACGTCAGCGCCAGCGGGTCGTCGGTGGGCAAGGGCGAGTCGCTGCGCGACACGGCGCTGACGCTGCGCGCGGCGGGTGCTGACGCGCTGATCATCCGGCACCCGGCGTCCGGGGCGGCCCAGCAGCTGGCTGAGTGGACCGCGACAGAGGACGGCGGGCCCTGCGTCATCAACGCCGGCGACGGCACCCACGAACACCCCACGCAGGCGCTGCTCGACGCGCTGACCATCCGGCAGCGGCTCGGCGCCATCGAGGGCAAGCGGGTCGTGATCGTCGGCGACGTCCTGCACAGCAGGGTCGCGCGGTCCAACGTGCTGCTGCTGCACACGCTCGGCGCGGAAGTGGTGCTCGTCGCGCCGCCCACGCTGCTGCCGGTCGGGGTGGCGGGCTGGCCGGTCACCGTCTCGCACGAGCTTGACGCCGAACTTCCGGTGGCCGACGCGGTGCTGATGCTCCGCGTGCAGGCCGAGCGGATGACGGGCGGGTTCTTCCCGTCGTCACGGGAGTACTCCGTGCTGTACGGATTGTCGGAGCGCCGGCAGGCGATGCTTCCCGGCCACGCGGTGGTGCTGCACCCCGGTCCGATGCTGCGGGGCATGGAGATCTCGTTCTCGGTGGCCGACTCGACGCAGTCTGCTGTGCTGCAACAGGTTTCGAACGGCGTGCACGTGCGGATGGCGGTGCTGTTCCACTTGCTGGTCGGCGCCGACCAGGCGGTCAGCGCATGAGCGTGCTGATTCGCGGGGTGCGCCCGTACGGGGAAGGGGACCGGGTCGACGTGCTCGTCGACGACGGGCAGATCGTCTCCGTGGGCGCGTCTCTCGACATCCCCGACGACGCCGACGTGCTCGACGCGTCGGGGCAGATCCTGCTGCCCGGGTTCGTGGATCTGCACACCCACCTTCGCGAACCCGGCCGCGAGTACGCCGAGGACATCGAAACCGGTTCGGCCGCAGCGGCATTGGGCGGGTATACCGCCGTCTTCGCGATGGCCAACACCAACCCGGTCGCCGACAGCCCGGTCGTCACCGACCACGTCTGGCAGCGCGGCCAGCAGGTCGGTCTGGTCGACGTGCACCCGGTCGGCGCGGTGACCGTCGGGCTGGCCGGCACGCAGCTCACCGAGATGGGGCTGATGGCCGCGGGGACGGGCCAGGTGCGGATCTTCTCCGACGACGGCATCTGCGTGCACGACCCGCTGGTGATGCGCCGCGCGCTGGAGTACGCGACCGGCCTGGGTGTGCTGGTCGCCCAGCACGCCGAGGAGCCGCGGCTGACCGTCGGCGCGGTCGCACACGAAGGGCCGAACGCCGCCCTGCTGGGTCTGTCCGGCTGGCCACGCGCCGCCGAGGAGTCGATCGTCGTGCGTGATGCTCTGTTGGCGCGCGACGCCGGGGCGCGAGTGCATATCTGCCACGCGTCCACCGCAGGCACTGTCGAAATCCTGAAATGGGCCAAGGCACGAGGTATTTCGATCACCGCTGAGGTCACACCGCATCACCTTGCGCTCGACGACACCCGGCTGGCCAGCTACGACGGCCGCAACCGGGTCAACCCGCCGCTGCGCGAGACCAGCGACGCCGAGGCGTTGAGGCAGGCGCTGGTCGACGGGGTGATCGACTGCGTGGCGACCGACCACGCACCCCACGCCGAACACGAGAAGGTCTGCGAGTTCGCCAACGCCCGGCCCGGGATGCTCGGGCTGCAGACCGCGCTGTCGGTGGTGGTGCAGACGATGGTTCAGCCCGGACTGCTGAGCTGGCGCGACGTGGCGCGGGTGATGAGCGAGAACCCGGCGCGCATCGCGGGCCTGCCCGATCAGGGCCGCCCACTCGACGTCGGCGAGCCGGCGAACCTCACCGTCGTCGACCCCGACGCCACGTGGACGATCCGCGGCGCCGATCTGGCCAGCCGGTCGGATAACACGCCTTACGAGTCGATGACGCTGCCCGCGACGGTGACCGCAACCCTGCTGCGCGGCAAGGTGACCGCCCGCGACGGGAAGTGCCCGGCATGAGCCTGTCGATGCTGATGATGTTGATGATCCTCGCGGTGGCGCTGTGTCTTCTGGCATTCGTGGTGATCCGCTCGATGCTGCGCGGACCACTGCGGGACCGCCATGCGCGCCTGCGCTCGCCTCAGATCGGCGGACTGCCGCCCGTGCCGGACACGGTGGGCGCGCCGGTCATCCCGGCGACCACCGGCCGGTATGTCGGCAGCGCGCTCGCGCCCGACCGGCTGGACCGCATCGCCACTGGCGACCACGACGAGGCCGTGCTGACGCGCTACCCGGAAGGCATCATGGTGAAGCGCAGCGGTTTCCGCCCGATCTGGATTCCCGACGAGTCGATAATCACGATGCAGGCCGATAAAGGATTGCTCACAATCCGGTGGCGGCTGCCGTCGGGCGTGGAGGTCGAGACGGGTTTTCGCGGCGACGCCGACGAATTGCGAGAGGCTGGCAGTGAGTAAAGCAGCGATGAGCGCTCGTCGCGAAGAGCAGAAGGCACAGTTGGTGCTTGAGGACGGCCGGGTGTTCACCGGCACGTCGTTCGGTGCTGTCGGCCAGACGCTGGGCGAGGCCGTCTTCTCCACCGGCATGTCGGGATACCAGGAGACGCTTACCGATCCGAGCTACCACCGGCAGATCGTCGTCGCGACGGCACCGCAGATCGGCAACACCGGCTGGAACCACGAGGACGCCGAAAGCCGCGGCGAGCGGATCTGGGTCGCCGGATACGCCGTTCGCGACCCGTCCCCGCGGGCGTCGAGCTGGCGGGCCACCGGCACCCTCGACGACGAGCTGGTCCGCCAGGGCATCGTCGGCATCGCGGGCATCGACACCCGCGCCCTGGTGCGGCACCTGCGCACCCGCGGCTCGATGAAGGCCGGCGTCTTCTCCGGCGACGCCCTTGCCGACACCGACACTCTGCTGCAGCGGGTGTGCGCCCAGCCGCCGATGCTGGGCGCTGACCTCGCCGGCGAAGTCACCACCGCCAACGGCTACATTGTCGAACCCGAAGGCCCGCAACGGTTTACCGTAGCGGCGCTTGACCTCGGCATCAAGACCAACACCCCGCGCAACTTCGCCCGCCGCGGCATCCGCAGCCACGTGCTGCCGTCGTCGGCGACGTTCGAGCAGATCGCCGACCTGCGACCCGACGGCGTCTTCCTGTCGAACGGCCCAGGCGATCCGGCCACCGCCGATCACGTCGTCGCGGTCACTCAGCAGGTGATTGGCGCGGGGATTCCGTTGTTCGGCATCTGTTTCGGCAACCAGATTCTCGGCCGCGCGCTCGGGCGGTCCACGTACAAGATGACGTTCGGGCACCGCGGCATCAACGTCCCGGTGATCGACCACGCCACCCGACGGGTTGCGGTGACCGCGCAGAACCACGGGTTCGCATTGGAGGGCGAGGCAGGGGAGCGGTTCGACACGCCGTTCGGCACCGCCGAGGTCAGCCACACCTGCGCCAACGATGGCGTAGTCGAAGGCGTCAAACTCGTTGACGGACAAGCATTTTCGGTTCAATACCACCCTGAGGCGGCCGCCGGCCCACACGACGCGAATTATCTGTTCGACCAGTTCGTCGACCTGATGTCGGGGGAGGCGCGGCGATGACCGGGGGGCGTGGATCGTCGAGTCTGCGGATTTGTACGCCACATCGGCGTGTCGCGTACGAAACCGCAGAGTCGGGTTCCAGCCCACAACTGCGCCCGTTGACGTCGGCGCGAGAAGTGGTGCGCTAGATGCCGCGGCGCAATGACCTCAACCACGTCCTGGTCATCGGCTCCGGGCCGATCGTGATCGGCCAGGCTTGCGAATTCGACTACTCCGGCACGCAGGCGTGCCGTGTGCTGCGCGCCGAGGGCATTCAGGTCAGCCTGGTCAACTCGAACCCGGCGACGATCATGACCGACCCCGAGTTCGCCGACCACACCTACGTCGAGCCGATCACGCCGGCCTTCGTGGAGCTGGTGATCGCACAACAAGCCCAGCGCGGCAACAAGATCGACGCGCTGCTGGCCACACTCGGCGGGCAGACCGCGCTGAACACGGCGGTCGCCCTCTATGAGAACGGCGTGCTGGAGAAGTACGGGGTCGAGCTGATCGGGGCGGACTTCGAGGCGATCCAGCGCGGCGAAGACCGGCAACGGTTCAAGGACATCGTCGCCAAGGTCGGCGGCGAATCCGCCCGCTCCCGAGTGTGTTTCACGATGGAGGAGGTCACCGAGACCGTCGGGGAGCTCGGTTTGCCGGTAGTGGTGCGGCCGTCGTTCACGATGGGCGGCCTGGGGTCGGGCCTCGCGCACAGCGTCGAGGAAGTGCGCCGGATGGCCGGCGACGGCCTGGCCGCATCCCCGTCCGCCAACGTGCTGATCGAGGAATCGATCTACGGCTGGAAGGAATTCGAGCTCGAGCTGATGCGCGACGGCCACGACAACGTGGTCGTGGTCTGCTCGATCGAGAACGTCGACCCGATGGGTGTGCACACCGGCGACTCGGTGACCGTCGCGCCCGCGATGACACTGACCGACCGCGAATACCAAAAGATGCGTGACCTCGGTATCGCGATCCTGCGGGAGGTCGGCGTCGACACCGGCGGCTGCAACATCCAGTTCGCGGTCGACCCGGCCGACGGCCGACTGATCGTCATCGAGATGAACCCGCGCGTGTCGCGGTCCAGCGCGCTGGCCTCGAAGGCCACCGGCTTCCCGATCGCCAAGATCGCCGCCAAACTCGCGATCGGCTACACGCTGGACGAGATCCTCAACGACATCACCAAGGAAACCCCGGCCTGCTTCGAGCCAACGCTGGACTACGTGGTGGTCAAGGCGCCGCGGTTCGCGTTCGAGAAGTTCCCCGGCGCTGACCCGACGCTGACCACCACGATGAAGTCGGTCGGTGAGGCAATGTCGTTGGGTCGCAACTTCATCGAGGCGCTCGGCAAGGTGATGCGGTCCCTTGAGACGACGAAGGCGGGCTTCTGGACGGGACCCGACCCCGAGGGGGGTGTCGAGGGTGCGCTCGAGCGGCTCCAGACGCCGAGCGAGGGCCGGCTCTACGACATCGAACTCGCGCTGCGGCTAGGCGCCGCCGTGGAAAAGGTGTCCGAAGCCTCCGGTGTCGACCCGTGGTTCGTCGAACAGATCGCGGGGGTCGTCGCATTGCGAATCGAGCTGATCGACGCTCCGGTGCTCGACGCTGACCTGCTGCGCCGCGCCAAGCACAACGGCCTGTCCGACCGCCAGATCGCGGCGCTGCGACCGGAATTGGCGGGCGAGGTCGGTGTCCGTGCGCTGCGTCAGCGCCTAGGCATCCGCCCGGTGTTCAAGACCGTCGATACCTGCGCCGCAGAATT
>DASWBF010000579.1:0-18252 GCA_036390735.1 Mycobacterium sp.
TTGGTGGTCGCTGACAACCGGTACATCGCCGAGGACGCGATCGAGCTCGTCGAGGTCGACTACGAACCGCTGACCGCGATCGCCGACTTCACCAAAGCCGAGACCTCCGACGTGATGGTCCACGACGCGTATCCCCACAACGTCGCCGGCGGCCTCGCGGGCGCACCGCCAGACGAGCAGGCGTTCGACTCGGCCGCACACGTCGTGTCCGCGAACGTCTACCAACAGATCTATGTGCCGGTGCCGATCGAGACGCGCGGCATGGTCGTCGAATGGTCAGCGGCCGCCCAGGAACTCACCGTCTGGGCGTCCACTCAGACCCCACACGAGCTGCGGGCGTTCTGCGCGCGCTGCTCGGCATTCCCGCACAGCGCGTCCGGGTCATCATGCGCGACACCGGTGGCGGCTTCGGCCAGAAGGTCGTGCCGATGCGGGAAGACATGTGCATCATGCTGGCCGCCCGTAAGGTGCCCGCGGCGCTGAAGTGGATCGAGGACCGGCGCGAAAACCTGATGTCTGCCGGGCAGGCGCGACACGTCGACGGCAACGCCAGGATGGCGTTCGACGAGGACGGCAAGATCCTGGCCGCCGACATCGACTTCATTCAGGACATCGGCGCGTATCCGACGCCGTACCCGGTGTTGACCACCGCCGCGATCGGCATGTACTTCCCCGGCCCGTACCGCGTCCCGAAGGCCAGCTTCAACTACAAGACGGTGTTCTCGAACACCGCCGGGCTCGCCGCCTACCGCGGCCCCTGGCAGTACGAAACCCTCACGCGGGAAATCCTTCTCGACATCGCGGCGCGCGAGATCGGCTTGGATCCCGTCGAGTTGCGCCGGCGCAATATCCTGCGCGGTGACGAGATGCCGTACGTCAACCCCAACGGCATGCCGTACGACCACGTCGCCCCGGCCGACACGTTCGAGCAGGCCGTGAAGATCCTCGACCACGAGGGATTCCGCAAGGAACAAGCCGACGCGCTGGCCGAGGGCCGCTACATCGGCCTCGGGTTCTCCGCGTACATCGAGCCGACCGCCCCCTCGATGGGCTACTTTGCCACCGAGGGGGCGACGATTCGCATGGAGCCGACCGGCAAGATCAACGTCTATTTGAACGGCGGCTCCTGCGGCAACAGCATCGAGACAACGGTCGTTCAGCTCACCGCCGACGCGCTCGGCGCCGGCATCGACGATGTCGCCACAATCCAGGGCGACACGGCGGTGACGCCGTACGGGGCCGGCACTCAAGGCAGCCGCAGCGGTCCGATGACGGCCGGCGCCGTCAACGAAGCGGGAACCATGCTGCGCAAGCACATCGTCGCGATGGCAGCTCATCGATTGGGCGTCGACGAAACCGACATCGAGCTCGGCGGATCCCGGGCCAGTGTCCGCGAGGACCCGTCGAAAAGCGTCAGCTTCGCCGACCTCGCCTACCGCGCCTACTACGAGCCGCACCACCTGCCGCACGAGACGTCGGCATCGCTGGAGGCGACCGCTCGGTTCACATCCCGGGCACCGATCCACTGGGCCAACGCGACGCACGCGTGCACCTGTGAAGTCGACGTGAAGACCGGCCACGTCAAGCTGACCCGCTACATCGTCAGCGAGGACGTCGGGCCGATGATCAACCCCAACGTGGTCGAGGGCCAGATCGCCGGCGGCACAGTGCAAGGCATCGGCGGAGCGCTGTTGGAGAACTTCGTCTACGACGAGCACGGCAACCCGCTGGCCTCGACGTTCGTCGACTACCTGCTGCCCACCGCCACCGAAGTCCCGTCAATTGAGTTCGGGCACATCGAGATTCCCGGCCCAGGCGTCGGTGGATACAAGGGCGTCGGTGAAGGCGGTGCAATCGGCTCGACGCCCGCGGTGATCAATGCGATCAACGACGCGCTGGCGCCGCTCGGGGTGACGCTCACTCGATTGCCCGCGAGTCCGGCGGCGATCGTCGACCTGATCGAACAAGCAACGAGATAAAGGACCAAAGGTGGAGTTAGTCAACGAGTTTCGGGTACCGGTCTCGGTCGATCAAGCCTGGGAGGTGCTCACCGACGTGGAGCGTGTCGCGCCGTGCATTCCGGGTGCACAACTGCTGTCGGTCAACGGCGACGAGTTCACCGGCGCGGTCAAGGTGAAGGTCGGCCCGATCACCGTGCAGTACAAGGGCAAGGCATCCTTCGAGGAGAAGGACGTGTCAGCCCGCCGAGCGGTGATCACAGCCCACGGCAAGGAGACTCGCGGTCAGGGCCACGCCGCAGCGATCGTCACTGCCGAACTCAAGGACGAGGGGGACCACACGTCCTGTGTCCTCACCACCGACCTCTCCATCTCCGGCAAGGCCGCGCAGTTCGGCCGCGGGGTCCTCGCTGACGTGGCCGGCAAGCTGATCGGGCAGTTCGCCCAGCGGCTGGAGGCCGACGTGCTCGCCGGTGCCACCGCCTCGGCCACCGCCGAAACGGCGGAATCCCAGCCGGTTTCGGCCCCGACCCAGCCGGAGGACGCGGCCTCGATCGACCTGCTCAGCTTGGTGGCAGTGCCGCTGGCCAAGCGACATATCCCACCCGTCGGGACCGGGCTGGTGATCGGCGTCGTGATCGGCTACCTGTTGGGCCGCCGCCGGTCATGAAGTCCGCTCCGTTCGACTATCACCGACCCGACAGCATCGCAGCCGCCACGCAGATGCTCGCCGAATTCGGGCAGGACGCAAAGGTTTTGGCCGGTGGCCAGAGTCTGGTCCCGATGCTGGCGCTGCGGCTGGCGTTCTTCGACCACCTGATCGACATCTCGCGACTGGACGAACTGAAAGGCATCGAGCGCCAAAACGGCGCCGTGTGGATCCGTGCGGGCACCACCGACGCGATTGTCGGTACCGACGGCGAGATCAGCGCCGCGGTGCCGCTGCTCACGCGAGTCACCCCGTTCGTCGGTCACTTTCAGATCCGCAGCCGCGGCACGCTCGGCGGCTCCATCGCCCACGCCGACCCCGCGGGCGAGTATCCGGCCGTCGCGTTGGCGCTCGACGCCGAGATGGAAGCGGCCTCACCGTCGGGTCGGCGGCAGATTCCCGCCGCGGAATTCTTTACCGGGTTGTGGGAGACCGCGTTGGAGCCAGACGAGGTTCTGACCGGTGTGCGATTCCCGGTGTGGACGGGACGGTGCGGCTTCGCGGTGCAGGAATTCGCCCGCCGCCACGGCGATTTCGCGATTGCGGGCGCGGTGATGGCCGTCGAACTCGACGACCATGACCACGTCTCCCGCTGCGCGATCGGCCTGCTGGGCCTTGGCTCTACGCCGAGTCGCGCGGCCGAAGCCGAAGCGGCGGTCGTCGGCCGGCCGGTTGCCGACGTGGATGCCGACAAGGTCGGCGCGCTGGCGATAACCGGGCTCGACGACATTCCCGCCGACCTGCAGGGCTCGGCGTCGTACCGCAGCCGGGTCGGCGCCGAGCTTGTGGCGCGGGCATGGACCGAAGCGATCACGGAAGCCAGCACGGAGGCAGTCAATGCATGAGCGGCCGGTCCGGGTATCCGTCAACGGACATGACACCGAGGCCATCGTCGAACCCCGGGTGACGCTCGCGGACTTCCTGCGTGAGCGATGCGGGCTCACCGGCACGCATCTCGGCTGCGAGCACGGGGTATGCGGGGCGTGCACCGTGCTGCTCGACGGTGCCGCCGTGCGCTCCTGCCTGATCTTCGCGGTGCAGGTCGACGGCATGGAGGTGACGACAGTCGAAGGCATCGCCTCGCGCGACGGCGAGCTGTCGCCGGTGCAGTCAGCGATGCGTGAGTGCCACGGACTGCAATGCGGTTTCTGCACACCAGGTTTCGTCATGTCGATCACCGCGCTGCTTCATGATAATCCGCATCCCACCGAGGAGGAGATCCGCGAAGGCCTGTCCGGCAACTTCTGCCGCTGCACCGGCTACCAAAGCATCGTCAACGCAGTGCACCGAGCCGCCGAAGCGACCTGCTAGAACTGGCCGCAGTTGGGCGTCGTCGGTAATCCGTTGAACCGGTCCGCGATCCACTGCATCGCGCGCTCGCCGTCCACCACCATGGGCAGCGCATGGTTGACCACCAGCTTGTTGAGGAACGGCGGCTCCTCGTTGGTCCAGAACTGCACGTCGGCGCCTTGGGCGCACCAGTCGCGGCCCAGCTGATTGGCGCCGGTCCACGGCACCAGCGGGTCGTAACGGTTGCTGACAATCAGCACCGGCGCGTTGGGTTTGTAGCGGCCTATCCGCTGATCGTCGAACAGGCTCCTGAACGGTTCCTGGTGAACCAGTTCGAAGATGTCTTCGTTGAAATACGGCCGCAGGTGCCGAAACATGAAGTTGAAGATCGTCTCCGCGATGCACTGGTCGGCCACCTTGAAGAGGAAGTCCTCACCGCGAGGCGTGAGCGTCGCGCGGATTGCCGCCTCGTGCTCCGGATACATCGCGATGACGGAGTTGAGCGCGTAGCCGACGACACCGACCACCACGCTGCCGTCGGCGTACGGGAACAGTTCTTTGAGGTCAGCCGGCGGCGCGCCCGCATAGGTCCCGACGACGTTCAGCTCCGGTGCGTACTGCGACGCAAGTTCGGCGGCCGACGCGGCAGCGCCGCCGCCCTGCGAGTAACCCCAAAATGCGACAGGCCATCCGGTTGCAACGACGTGTCGGGTAGCTGCTTGGCCGCGCGTGCGGCGTCGAGCATTGCGTTGCCCTCGGCAACCCGGCTGACATAGGTGTGCACGCCGGGCGTGCCGAGCCCCTCATAGTCGGTCATCACGATCGCGAAGCCGCGCGCGACCATCGTCGAGACGAACAGCTCCTCGTAGTTGAACGCGAGGTCGGCAAATGGCGCCCAGTGAATGCCCTGGTTGAAAAGTCGCGACGGTGCACACTGATCGCCCTGCCCCTGCGTGCCGGGGCCGTAGACGAGCAGTGGGCGCGGTCCCGTGCCCGGCCAGTCGTTGTACGGCTCGAAGTATGTGCCGGTGACGACGTTGGGCCTGCCGCGAGCGTCGGTGCTGCGGTACATGATTCGAGTTCCGGTCGCCATGATCGCACCCAGTTGTCCCGACGGTTCCAGCACCAGCCGTGACGGCTCGGTGCGGATCAGATCGCCGGGCTGACCCGGCGGCAGCGGATCGGGCGGCGTATAGAACTCGGCGTACTCGTCCTCGTTGAAGTACGGATCGTGGCCGCGATCGGCGTGTGCGAGCGGAAGACCCGATAGCGCCAGCAGCAGGACCGCGACGGCTACTTCAAGCAGCTGCCGGCGTCGACCGGAAGCGTGACGCCGGTGAGATAACGCGCCTCGTCTGAGGCGAAGAACAACACCGCATTGCTGACGTCCTCGGGTTCCACCCACGGAATGGGAAGTGTATGGAACATCTGACAGATCGGGGCCATATCGTCGGGACCCGGGTTCTCCAGATCGGGACGGAACAGTTTCCACGTTCCCTCGTTCATGATCATCGGTGTGTTGACGTGGGTGGGGTGCACCGAGTTGACCCGGATCATGTGCTGGCCCAACTCCACCGCGAACGATCGCATGATGCCGACCACACCGTGCTTGGCGGCGACGTAGTTACCGCACTGCGGGTAGGCCTTCAGGCCGCCGACCGAGCTGGTCAACACGATGGACCCACCACGGCCGCCGGCGATGATACGGGGCACACCGGCTTTCACCGACTTCCACACGCCCGACAGGTTCACGTCGATCATCTCTTGCCAGTCGTGCTCGGTGGTCTTGTCCAGCGTGTCGCCGCCGTTGCCGATGCCGGCGTTGGCGACGATGACGTCCAGCCGGCCGAGCTGCTCCATCCCGCTGTCGACCGCAGCCTTCAGCGCGTCGTAGTCGCGCACGTCCACTTCCGCCGTCACGACGCGGCGGTCGAGGCCCTTGATCAGATCGGCGGTCTCGGCCAGGTCTTCGGGCGTGGACGCCGGAATCGAGGTGTTCTCGACGATCGGCTTGCACACGTCGACGGCGATGATGTCGGCGCCTTCCTGCGCCAACCGCACCGCGTGGCTGCGGCCCTGGCCGCGCGCCGCGCCGGTGACGAACGCGACCTTGCCCTCGACTCGACCAGCCATCACTACCTCGCTTCGATGCATGTTGAGCAGTCGCTCAGCACTCTGTCATCCGCGCGCGCCGCGTGTCAATCGGCTTTGACCGGCGGCCGGTAGAAGATCACCAGCTGCCCGATGCCGCCCGCGAGGCCCAGACCCGCAGAGATCGCGAGGCCCGCCCAGCCGTCCATCCAGTTGTCCTTGAAGATCAGCCAGTCCAAGCTGAACCGGCCGGCGCCAATCGTGGCTACGGCCACCGCGCTCAGCGCGAGCACCAGGTTGTACTCCCAACCTTCCTTGACGATGAAGAAACCGTTAGGACGATGCACCGTCCACGCCGCGACGAGCATCAGCGCGACGAACCCCGCGGCCGGGATGGGCGTCAACAGTCCCGCGGCCAGACCGAGGCCGGCCGAAGTCTCGGTGAGCGCGGCGATGCGTGCGTGCAGCGTGCCAGGCTTCATCCCGATGCTCTCGAACCAGCGAGCGGTCCCCGGAATCCGCCCGCCGCCGAAAAACTTGTTGAGCCCATGGGCGGCCATGGTGAGGCCCAAAACGAGCCGCAAGATCAGCAAGCCGGTGTCGAGGGCGTAGTCGTGGGTCATGGCGAAAACCTCCTGGTTGTCAACGGGTTTCGGGCGACACCAGCGCCGCCTTGATGATCGCCTGAACGGTGCGCCGGCACCGACCGCAGTCCGAACCCGCACCGCAGGCCTTCGCGACTTGGTTCGTGGTCGACGCACCGTCGGCGACGGCGTCGACCACCGTCTGGCTCGTCACGCCCTTGCACAGACACACATACATCGACGGCGATCCCGCTCAGAGGTTCTCATCGATGCGCATCATGTGCAGGAACTTGCCGACGAAAAGCGGTGGGTACGCGCCCATCCCGGCGCGTTCCATCCACTCCGCGGCCGCATCGGGATGCTCGATCCACCGCCGCGCGTCGTCCTCGTTGTCGATCTGCTGCAGGATCATCACCTCGCGCGGATCGTCGAAAGCCTGGAATATCCATGTCTTCTCGATGCCTGCGGCCTTGAAGCTGTCGAGAGCGAGGTGCACGTGCTCGATCAACGTCGTCACGTCGCCCACCGACGTCATCGCGGCGACAACCACACTGGGCGGGGTAGGTGTTGTCGAGTCGACGAGGTCGAGGCCGTCGACGAGCGCGCCGGCGAATACCGCGGGAATGTCTTCGACCCCGACGGCGTCGAACCATTCGAAGAAGACCCGTGAGCGCAGCAGATCGACGATCGGCTCGTGGTTGTGAACGACGATCGACACCAGCACCCGCCCGGGGTCGTTGGTCGACGCGTGCACGAAGACGTGATGCGCGCCGATTTCGGCCAAGGCGGACTTGCGCTTCTCGAGAAGCCGCGGCACGCGCGCCGGATCGGGGACGCGGTAATCCGACGCGATTACCAGCGAGCGCGTGTCGGCCCCCTCGAAGTTAGTCACTGGCCGGAAGCGGCTTTGCCTCTTTGATGCTCAGTGGCGTGTCGCCGATAGCCAGCGTTCCGGCGCCGGCCTTGGTCACCAGCACCTCGGCCCCGGTCTCGTCGACGTAGCGCTTCCCCATCACGTTTCCGCCGGAGAAATTCTGGTCGAGCACCGCGTCGCTGGCGGCGTCGGCGCCGATCTCACGCATCGGAACTCCACCGGCGCGCAGGTCGTCGAGTCCGTCGCCGATCTTGATCACGATGACCTCGGTGTCACATACCTGGCTCTTGAGCCTGGTGCCCGTCTTGATCATGACTGTCCCTTCTTTTCCAGCAGTTCGTCAACGATGTCGCGCCGCAACACTTTTCCGGTCGGCGTCGTCGGCAATTCGTCACGGAAGACGATTCGGTCGGGCGTGCGCGAGCCCCGCAGGCTCTTGCGGACGTGCGCGCGCAGTCCTTCCGGATCGGGTTCGGCGCCCTCGGTGGGGACCACCACGGCCACGATGATCTGACCCCATTCGGAGTCCTCGACCCCCACGACCGCGACATCGCGAACCGACGGGTGCTCCACGAGAACGTCCTCCACCTCCGCGGGGGCGATGTTCTCACCGCCCCGGATGATGGTGTCGTCGGAGCGTCCGGTGATGAACAGATACCCCTCGTCGTCGAGCGCGGCGACGTCCCTGGTGGGAAACCAGCCGTCTTCGTCGAGCACCGACCCGATTTCGGCGTACTTCCCGGAGACCTGATCGCCGCGGACGAACAATTCGCCGACCTCACCCGGTCCCAGTACGGCGCCGTCGTCACCGCGGATCTCGACTTCGATGCCAGGCACGGGTTGGCCAACGGATCCGAGCCGCCTCCTGACCGTCCCGTCGGTCGCACCGTGTGCCGTTCGGTGATCCTCAGGTGTCAGAACCGCGATCGTGGAACTGGTTTCGGTCAACCCGTAAGCGTTCACGAAGCCCACCCCGGGCAGCAGGTCAAGGGCCTTGCGCACCAGCGGCAGAGCGACTTTGGAGCCGCCGTAGGCCAGCGTACAAAGGGTCGGCAGCGGCGTGGGGTGCTTCTCCAGCTCGCTGACGATCCGATCCAGCATGGTGGGCACCACGGTAGCCGCCGTGACACCTTCGTCGCGGACCAGCCGGATCCACTCCTTGGGGTCAAACCGGGTCAGGTACACCATCTTTCGGCCCGCATACACGTTGGAAAGCGCGGCGCCCACACCGGCGATGTGGTACGGCGGCACGCAGATCAACGCGGCATCGCCAGGGTCTGCCGAAGCGAATTCGACCGTTCCCATCACGTAGCTCGTCAAGTTGTTGTGCGACAACTCGACTGCCTTGGGCCGGGACGTCGTGCCGGACGTGAACAGCATGATCGCGACATCATCGGGATCAGCGAACTCCGCGGCGGGCTCCGCCGTGCGCGCCATCGTGACGAAATCCTCGCAGCTGAACGACTTTACGCCAGCGCCCTCCACCATGTCGCGGTAGTCGTCGTCGAACACCACCAACGGTTCCGGCAGCCGTGCGATCAGCTCATGCAGCCCCTCCGCGCTCAGCCGGTAGTTCAGCGGCGTGAACGGCCGAGCGGCCCGGGCCGACGAGAAGATCAGCAACGGCAGCATCGCTCCGCCGGTCCCGACGTAGGCGATGCTGCCGGCGCCGGAGGCCGCGATGACACCCGCACCTCCGTCGGCCAGAGCGCTCAACTCACCCACGGTCAGGCGGGTCCCGTCGGAGACCAACGCTCCCCGGTCGGGATCGCCCGACGACGCCATCTCGAGCAGCAACGAAATGGTCATGGCAGCCTCAGACCGGGTTGAAGGACGAAATCAGCGACTTGCCATCGACTTTCGTCAGTTTGACCATCACGCTGCTGGCAGCCTGCGACGGCGCCGGGTCGCCGGCGGCCATCGTGGTCTGGTTGATGTAGAGAAGGACGTCCGCCGAATCGGGGCGCAATTCCGACACGGCGTTGCGCACGACGGTAGCCGACGTGTTGATCGACTTCTGCTTGGCGACAGGCGCGACCGCAGTTTGAATGTACTGGTCGTACTGCGCCAAGAAGTCGCCGGTCAGATGTGACCGGGCGGACGATACGTCGCGGTCGAAGTTGCCCGAGGAGTACGTCAGCACCGCGACCGCTCCTTCGGTCGCCGCATCGATCGCGGACTGCTTCGTCGAATCGTTCATCTCCCGGTCGGGGCGGTACTGCGTATACAGGAGCACCGCCAGCAGCGAAACCGACGCCACGACAAGCACAATCCACACCGCGGGAACGATATTGCCGACGAGCCTCCTCTTCGGCGCGGCCTCAGGGACGTCGATGTCCTCGACCGGCGGCGCTTCGTCTGCGGTCACGGCACCAACTCGACTTTCGCTAGCTTGAACCGGTCACCATCCCGGGTCACCGTCACGCTGAGCCGTAACACCCGCGGATCCTTCTTCGCGCCGGCCGAGTTGGTGATCTGCTCTTCGGCCACCACCAGGACGACGGCCGTGTCGTCGGACATCGACTGCACCGCAGTCGCTTTGACCGTGCCTTGGGCGACCACCTTCGACGTTTCCACCACTTTGACGAAATCGTCGGCCCTGGCTTGGAAGTCGTCGCGGAAGGAGCCGGTGGAGTTGTCGATGATGCGCTGCACGTCGTCCCTGGCGTGGTTGAAGTTCAGTGAGGTCAGCGCGACGATGCCTTCTTTAGCGGCCGCGGCGAACTCCTCGGAACGCTCGCGCTGCGCCGATTTGGTGTGGTGCTGCCAGAGGATGACTCCACTGCCCGCCAGGGAACCGACGATGACGAGCGCGGCGATTGCCTTCGCGACCGTGCTCCATCGCGGCCGGCGACGGTACCACGGTCGCTGCGCTTGCTCGGCCTCGCCGTCCGTCTCGGCCTCGCCGTCCAGCCGGCCCGACCGGATCGCCCGCACGCGCGCACGCGCGGCCGCCGCGGCGGCTTCGGCCTCGGCGGCCTCGGCCTCGGCCTGTTCGATCTCCGCCTGCAGGTCAGTGCTCGACTCCTCGGTGGGTGAGTCGGGCTCCGTGTCCGACGCACTGACGTCGGTGGTCACTGACTCACCGCTTTGAGCAGACGGCTTTTTGGTGTCGCCCATGACAACTTCATACCGAACTCCGGTGCTGCTGGTCGTTGACCGGGGAATTCTCCACCGACCCGCAACCACGACGGTGTCCGGTCGGCATCTGGGCTCCTGGGTGTCGGCGGTTTCTTGGAGAACTACGTTATCATTTGCCGCCCAACGGTTACCAAGCCAGTCTCCTTTGCGGCCCCCAAAAATTACCTTTCATCTGCGGGAACATCATTTCCGAATTGAGCAAGTGCCGCTTCCGTCCCGTCGCACCCGCGATCCCGGCCACCGTCGCCGCCGCCGTCGGCGACAACCCCGAACCCCGAAACCCCACCTGACGCCGAACGTGCGGCCACTGCGAAAAACCGAAATCTCGCAGTGAGCTCACGTTCGACGAAGTGAGCATCTCAGGGCGCAGACCCGGCTACCGCAGTCGGTCTTTCTGCACCTTGCCAGTGGCGTTGAGGGGCAACGCGTCGAGGAACTCCACGAACCGCGGCACCTTGAACCCCGCCATCCGGTCGCGCGACCAGCTGATCAGTTCGTCGCCGGTCACCTCGCCCTTCGCCACCACGAACGCCTTGCCGACCTGGCCCAGCCGCTCGTCCGGAACACCGATCACCGCCGCCTGCTCGACGGCGGGATGCTCGAGGAGGAAGCCTTCGATCTCGGCGGGGTACGCGTTGAACCCGCCGACGATGAACATGTCTTTCTTGCGTCCCACGATGCGCAGCCGTCCCGAGCCGTCGAACTTCCCGAGGTCACCCGTGTGCAGCCAGCCCTGGTCGTCGATCGCGTCGGCGGTGGCGACGGGGTCATCGAAATATCCCTTCATCACGCCGTACCCGCGGACCAGTACCTCGCCGTCGTCGGCGATCCGCACGTCGACGCCGTCACAAGGAAGACCGGCGGTGGTCGCGACATGATCGAAGGAATCGCCGGGACGCGACAGCGTCACATTGCCGGCCTCGGTGAGGCCGTACCCCGTCATGAGTGTCTGGAACGGAAGTTCCTCGTGCACGCGCCGAACCAGCTCGACCGGGATGTCGGCGGCGCCGGTCACCCCCGCGCGCAACGACGACAGCCTGCTCTTGTCGCCGACAGTGAGCAGCGAGTGATACAGCGTCGGCGGACCCGGCAGCATCGTGATCTGTTCGGACTCAATCAGTTCGACGACCCGATCGATGTCGAAGACGGCAACGGGCAGCATCGTCGCGCCGCGCAGGAAGGACGCGATCAGCCCAGCTTTGTAGCCGAACGTGTGGAAGTACGGGTTGACCATCAGGTAGCGGTCACCCTCGCGCAGATCCGCAAGAGTGGCCCATTCCTCATACATCCGCAGCGTCTGAAGATGATGCATCATCGCGCCCTTGGGCCGGCCCGTCGTACCCGAGGTGTAGATGATGTCTGCGGTGTCTGTGCCTTTCAGGCCGTTCACCTCGTGTTCGAACGGTTGGCCGCTACCGAGGAAGTCGGACTTCAGGTCGATCGCCGGGACGCCGGCGGGAACGTCGAATTCCTGGCCCAGGAAACCGGCAAAGAAGCCCGTGTCGACGAGCACGGCCTTCGCCCCGCTGCGACGGATGATGTCGCCGGCTTCCTCGGTCTTGAACCGGGTGTTGACCGGTACCAGCACACCGCCGGCCGTCAGGAGACCGAACGCGGCGATGATCCACTCGGCGGAGTTGGGCGCCCACACCGCCACCCGGTCGCCCTTCTGGACGCCGAGAGCCGCAAACGCTCCCGCGGCCCGGCGAATCCGTTCGGTCAGCTCGGCGAACGACAGCCGCAGTGGCCCGTCGACCACTGCTTCCGCGTCACCAAACCGGTCGCCCGCGGACAGGACCATCTCGGGGATGGTCTGCCACGGTCGAGGGTCCGTCACACCGTGACGAGCCGGGACAGGTTGCCCCCCATGATCTTCGCCTGGTCGTCGACGGAGAGATGCTCGAGCGCAGTCACATAGTGCGTCGGCTCCGCAAGCCCTTCCGGATGCGGGTAGTCGGAGCCGTAGAGCACGCGGTCCACGCCGATGAGGTTGATCAGGTCGTCGATGCCCTCCTCGTAGAACGGGCTGACGTGGATGCGGTTCTTGATCTCCTCGATCGGGTTGCCGGGGAAGGCCTCGGGGGCCTTCTTGTACACCTCGGCCATTGAATCCAGCAGCGGGAACATCCACTTCGACCCGGCCTCGATGACGGCGACCTTGAGCGTCGGGAACCGGAACAGCGCGCCGTGAATCACCCACGAGGCCACCGCATCCTGAACCGGGCGCCACTCGTTGAGAATGGCCATCGCGTTGGTCTGGAACGGCAACATCTCCTGGGCGGCGCCGTCCCACTCGGAGGTGTAGCGGGAGTAGCCGCTGTCCGAGGAGTGCATGGCGACCAGCACGTCGTGTTCGACGCACTTCTGCCAGAACGGATCGAACTCGGGCAGGGCGAACGACCGCGGCCCGCGGAAACCGGGCACCGGAGCGGGGCGGATCAGGATGACCCGGGCACCGCGCTTGACCACCCAGTCCAGCTCCTCGATGGCCTTCTCGACGATGGGCAGGGTGATCACCGGAGTGGTGAAGATGCGGTTCTGGTAATTGAACCCCCAGACGTCATCGAGCCACTCGTTCAGCGCATGCACGATGACGTGAATCGCGACCGGGTCGTCGCGCAGCCGCTCCTCGACCAGACTGGCAAGGGTCGGGAACATCAGCGAGCGGTCCAGCCCGAGTTCGTTCATGAGCTCGAGCCGCGGACCGGGCTCGAAGAACGCCGGAATCGACCGCATCGGCTCGCCGAAGAGCTCGCGCTTGCTCTTGCCGTCGGGATTGCCGTACTTGAAGTACTCCTCCCACGCGCCCGGTTTGGCGACCACCGAGAAGGTGGGGTTCGGGATGTAGTTGCTGATCTGACCGCGCAGCGCGATCTTGGTGCGGCCGTTGACCTGCACGTACTGGACGACGTCCTTGTACTCCTCAGGCAGGAACTTGGTCAGCGACTCCTCGGTCTCATACAGATGATTGTCCGCATCGAACAGCGGAAACGGTATGTCGACCCTATGCGAAAGTTGACCCACGGAACACTCCTTTTCCTTTTGGGAGACTCCTATTCTCATCTTGGTTGGGTGGCAATCCCCTGCCGGACTGCGGACTTCTGGATCTTGCCGCTCGCGGTGCGCGGGTAATCCTCGACTTCGTGCAGCTCCTCCGGCCATTTCTGGGTGGCCACGCCTATGCGCCGGAAGTGCTCCCGGACCTCGTCGAGCGTCGGCATCACGTGACCCGCCCGGACCCGCAGCACGGCCGCGGCGTGCTCGCCCAGCCGCTCGTCGGCAGCGCCCACCACCACCGCCTCCGCGACGGCCGGCATCGCGAGAAGCACCTCCTCGACTTCGACCGCGCTGATGTTCTCCCCGCCGCGGATGATCACGTCGGACTTGCGGTCGGTGATCGTCAAGTAGCCGTCGTCGTCCAGCACGCCGACGTCGCCGGTCCGGTACCAGCCCTCGTCGTCGAATGCGGCCCGTGTCATGGCTTCGTCGATGTAACCGAGGCACAGGTCCGGGCCCCGGCTGAAGATCTCGCCGTCGTCTCCCAGCCGGATCTCCACGCCCGGACGCGGGCACCCGTCCGTCAACAACCGCTTGTCCTCCGGCCCGTCGTGCGGCGTTCCGGTGACCGACGGATGCTCGGTGCTGCCATACGAGCGGAAGACGTGGATGCCCAGGTCGGTGAGCCGACGGGTGACCGCGGCCGGGACCGTGGATCCGCCGAGCCCGGCGGTCTTCATGTGCTGCAGATGCTCGTCGGTGAAGTCGGGATGATCCAGCAAGCTCGTGAAGAAGTACTGCGGGCCACCACCGATGGCCAGGCCTTCGCGTTTCATCAGCGTCAGCACCTCGGTCGGGTCCCAATGGTCGACGAGGTCGATCGACGAGCCGTCCATCACCGGGATCAGGAAAGCCCCGAGCATCCCGATGAAATGCCCGACCGGAGCGGCCGTGAGCTGCCGACCGCGGTTGGGTGGGTAGTTCGCGTGCAACTGCCCACGCCCCGCGCCCGCAATCCGGCGGCGAGCCGGCGGGCCACCAGTTCGACGTCGCGATAGGTGCCCGAGAACGGACGCACGTTCGAATGCACACAGAACGCGGCGTCGGGCCAGGCTTCCAGACCGCGGGCCAGCAGGTCGCCGAGGGTGTCCTGCGTCCACCAACCCTCGTCCTCGTAGCGCTTGGCCAATTCAACGGGAATGGGTCGCGTCGGAACGCTTCGACCGGCGATAAGCATGACGATGGAGATGCTATTCTCCATCAAAGAGAATGCCAATATCGCATCGGAGAACGTCCAGATGGTGGACTTGGAGCTCGACGACGGGCTGGCGACGCTCACCATCGACCGCCCGCACGCCCGCAATGCCATAGCGCTGGACACGATGGCCGAGCTGGAGAAGGTGCTCGACGCTCTCGACTCCTCCAGCGGCGCTCGGGCCCTGGTGATCAAGGGCGCCGGCGACAAGGCCTTCGTCTCGGGCGGCGACCTCAAAGAACTCGCCGCAATCAGAACCACCGAAGAAGCGTCCGCGATGGCGTGGCGGATGCGCACGATCTGCGACCGGCTCGCGCAGTTCCCCGCGCCGGTGATCGCCGCGCTCAACGGTCATGCGTTCGGCGGTGGCGCCGAGGTGGCCGTGGCCGCCGACATCCGGGTCGCGGCCGACGACATCAAGATCGCCTTCAACCAGGTGTCCCTGGAGATCATGCCCGCATGGGGAGGCGCCGAGCGGCTGGCGGCGCTGGTCGGCAAGGGCAAGGCCCTGATGTTGGCAGGGACAGGGACCGTGTTGGATGCGGCCGAGGCGGAGCGCATCGGGCTGGTGGACCGGGTAGTGACCCGAGCGTCGTTCGACGAGAGCTGGCAGGCGCTCGCGCGGTCGCTGGCCAACCGCCCGGCGGGCGAGATAAAACGCGTAATCGCCGGGGTGAGCCCCGACGAAGCGGTAGCCTACTTTGCGCGGCTGTGGGTCGGGGACGAACATTGGCAGGCCGCGGACCGAGTGATGAGGCGTCGATGAGCCTCTTGGGCGAAGAGTGAAGGCACAGCAAATGATGACGACCAGAACGATCCTTGCCGCGGGGTCGAAGCCCTTCCGCTGCATCACGTGAGGTACACGCTCACCGCCGAGAACCCGATCTGGGCGGAGATCTACTACCTCGACCACGAGCCGGCCGTCTTCGCCGACTGGAGTCACAAACCCTACGAGTTCATGCCGAACGTCGAAGCGGACGTCGGCCCGAACCAGCCGTGGACATTTGAGCTCGACCTGGAGAAACCAGAGCAGTGGGCCATGGTGATCGCGAACACCGGACCCGAGCCGGGGACGCCGAACTTCCACTGCGAGATCGCGGTGGACGGGGCCGTCGTCGTATCGAAGGACGGCGCCAAAGGGGTGCTGTGCTCGATCCGTCTGTGGTGAGTCAGGCCTCTAGGGCTGCAACGGAAATGGCCTCGGGTTCGCCCTCGAGGTGCCGCAGGTAACGCTCGACGAGTTCGACGGTTTCGGCGTGGCCGGCAGACATACCCAGCTCCTGTTCCATCACCAGTACCCGCGACACGCTGGTGAACAGCACAGACCACACGATAGGCGCCACCTCGTCGTCAATGTCGTAGCGCGACAAAGCGGTTGACACTGTCTTGATCTGCTCGTCGCGGAAACGTTCGGCGTAGTAGGCGATTTCGGCCCGCAATGACTTGCGGTGGTTCGCCAGCGCGGCGAACTCCATGGTGATCCGGGTGGCGGTCGGGTCAGTGCCGAACCTCCATAGCGCCCACAGCGGCTGCGGCGAATCCAGCGCCCGAGCCTGCAGCCTGAGTCCCGCTTCGGCGCGCCGCCGGAACACCGCCAAGAACAGGTCTTCCATGGTGCGGAAGTAGTAGTGCACGAGTTGTGGCTTCAGCCGCGCCTTTTCGGCGAGGCGACGGGAACTCACTGCGGCATAGCCTTCTTCGAGCATCAATTGCTCGGCAGCATCGAGCAGCACGCCGCGATTCTTCGCCTCCGGCGCCCCTATTCTCCGGCCCGATGCCATGCCCTCACCCTGCGTTGTCGACCTTGTCGGATCAAATGCGCACATCGTAACCCTGATCTTGACCACGACCCACCACCATGCTAAGCAGATGCACAGCATACGTCGCTTGCCACAGTCCGGCGAGTGCTCCAGGAGGCCGGCCACCCCATGACAGACTTCGACACAGTCGACTACTTCACGGATCAGTCGCTCATTCCGGATCCGCATCCCTATTTCGACCACCTGCGCTCCCAGAACCCGGTGTGTTGTCCGATCAACAACGGCGTGCTGGCCGTGACCGGCTGGGAGGCGGCGAACGCGGTCTACAAGGACGTCGACTCCTACTCCTCCTGCGTCGCTGTCGCCGGCCCGTTCACCCCGCTGCCGTTCGTGCCCGAAGGTGACGACATCTGCGCGCTGATCGAGCAGCACCGCACCGAGATCCCCTTGTACGAGCACATGGTCACGATGGATCCGCCGGACCACACCAACGCACGCTCGCTGCTGAGCCGTCTGCTGACGCCGAAACGGCTCAAGGAGAACGAGGACTTCATGTGGCGGCTGGCCGACCGCCACATCGACGAGTTCATAGCCGACGGCCAATGCGAATTCCTGGCCGCCTACGCGCGGCCTTTCTCGCTGCTCGTCGTCGCCGACCTGCTCGGCGTCCCCGAACAGGACCACGAAAAGTTCCGCTCCAACTTCGGCGCCGACCGGCCGGGCACAAATATCGGCGGACTCGACCACGAGCCCATCGCGACGAACCCATTGGAGTGGGCCGACGAGATGTTCAGCTTCTACATCGAGGATCGCCGGCGTAATCCCCAAGACGACGTGCTGACCGGCCTAGCCACGGCTAAGGGAGCGCGCAGTAATTAGGTAGGTGGCGTCGGGTGTGTCGGGGTGTGGTTGGCCGTGAGCGTGTAGTTCCAGTCGCCGTGGAACTCGTGACGGTGCAGCTGGGTGGCTTCGAGGGCGGCGATCTGCTTGTCGGTGATCTTGATGCCGCGGTCGTAGGTGGTGGTGTCGAGCACCGCGTTCACGGTCAATCCGGTGGATGTGGTTGTTGCCCTGAGAGTTTCGATGACAACCTCGTGGGATTCCAGGGGTCGTCCGCGCCAGTTGCGGCTGATCGCGGAGAACAGCCGGTGTTCGATTCTGTTCCATTTGGAGGTGCCGGGCGGCAGGTGGCAGACCGTGATGTCGAGTCCGGCCTCGGCGGCGAAGGCGGCGAGTTCGGTTTTCCACAGCCGCAGCCGGGATCCGTTGGAGCCACCGGAGTCGGCGGTGATCAGCAGCTTGTCCGATCCGGGATAGCTGGTAGCGCCCATCGTGGTCCACCAGCGGCGGATCGATTCCACCGCGAACTGGCCGGTGTCGGCGTCGGTGCCGACGTTGACCCAGCCGGTGTTGGCGGCGATGTCGTAGACCCCGTAGGGAGCCACCTTGCCCAGCTGCTTGTCGGCGAAGTCGTGCACCTTCACCGGGCGCGGTGACCCGGCGGGCTCCCATTCACGGCCAGCAGCTTTGTAGTTGCCGACGAGTTCCTTCTTCTTGGTGTCCACGCTGATCACCGGGTCCCCGTCGGCCTGG
>DASWBF010000580.1:0-8457 GCA_036390735.1 Mycobacterium sp.
CCTCGGGTGGCCTCTGCTGAACAAGCAGCACTCGGCCTACCCCCGAACAGCCCAGGCACACCTGGACGTCGCGGACCCAGCCGAAAACAACCAGTGTCCAAGCTGATTGGCGCTGCATGACCCACTACGAGTCAACTCTTAGAGTGAGTCCGTGACCCCAGCCAAGACCGTGCCCGCTCAAGCCGCACTTCCGGAGGCGGCCGACAAGCCCATACTGATGCTGCTGGACGGCAATTCACTTGCCTTTCGGGCGTTCTACGCGCTGCCGGCCGAGAACTTCAAGACCCAGGGCGGTCTGACCACCAACGCGGTGTACGGGTTCACCGCAATGCTGATCAACCTGCTGCGCGACGAGGCACCCACGTATGTTGCGGCCGCGTTCGACGTGTCTCGCCAGACGTTCCGCTCCGACAGGTACCCCGAATACAAGGCCAACCGCACGTCCACCCCCGACGAGTTCCGCGGCCAGATCGAGATCACCAAGGAGGTGCTGTTCGCGCTCGGTATCACGGTGCTCGCGGAGCCGGGATACGAAGCCGACGACGTCATCGCGACGTTGGCCACGCAGGCCGAGGAGGTCGGCTTCCGCGTCCTCGTCGTCACCGGCGACCGCGACTCGCTGCAGTTGGTCAGCGACGACGTGACCGTGCTCTATCCAAGGAAAGGTGTCAGCGAGCTGACCCGCTTCACCCCGGAGGCAGTGGTCGACAAGTACGGACTGACTCCGCAGCAGTATCCGGACTTCGCCGCACTGCGCGGCGATCCCAGCGACAACCTGCCCGGCATCCCGGGTGTGGGGGAGAAGACGGCAACCAAGTGGATCGCCGAATTCGGCTCGCTTCAGGCGCTCGTCGACAACGTCGACTCGGTGCGCGGCAAAGTCGGAGATGCGTTGCGCGCCAATTTATCTCATGTCATACTGAACCGCGAGCTGACCGATCTGGTGAAAGATGTCCCGCTCGCGCAGACCCCCGACATGCTGCGCATGCAGCCCTGGGACCGCGACCACATCCACCGGCTGTTCGACGACCTCGAATTCCGCGTGCTGCGGGACCGGTTGTTCGACACGCTCGCGGCGGTGGAGCCGGAGGTCGACGAGGGATTCGACGTCCGCGGAGGCGCACTGGCGGCCGGTGAGGTGGCGGACTGGCTGGCCACACATGCCGCCGACGGACGCAGGGCGGGCGTGTCGGTGGTCGGCACGCACGCGGTAGCCGACGGCGACGCCACCGCGGTCGCCATCGCCGCCGCCGACGGCGACTCCGGCTACATCGACACCGCGACGATGACGTCCGAGGACGAGACGGCACTCGGCCGCTGGCTGGCCGACGAAATCCAGCCGAAGGCCCTGCACGAGGCGAAATGGTCGATGCACGACCTGGCAGCCCGCGGGTGGGAGCTGCGGGGTGTCACCTCCGACACCGCGCTTGCCGCGTACCTGGTGCGTCCGGGCCAGCGCAGCTTCACGCTGGAGGACCTGTCGCTGCGCTACCTGCGTCGCGAGCTGCGCGCCGACAATCCCGAGCAGGTTCAGCTGTCGCTGCTGGACGACAGCGACGGCGTCGACGACCAGGCCGTGCAAACCCAGATCCTGCGGGCCAGGGCGGTCGTCGACCTTGCCGACGCGTTGGACGCCGAGCTGGACCGGATGGAATGCTCGTCGCTGCTCGGCGACATGGAGCTGCCGGTGCAGCGCGTGCTCGCCAACATGGAAAAGGCAGGCATCGCAGTCGATCTCGCGCAACTGACCGACTTGCGGCACCAGTTCGCCGAGCAGATCCGCGACGCCGCCGAGGCGGCGTACGCGGTGATCGGCAAGCAGATCAACCTGGGTTCGCCAAAACAGTTGCAGGTGGTGCTGTTCGACGAGCTCGAGATGCCGAAGACCAAGCGCACCAAGACCGGCTACACCACCGACGCCGACGCATTGCAGTCGCTGTACGAGAAGACCGGCCACCCCTTCCTGCAGCATCTGCTGGCCCACCGCGACGTCACGCGGCTCAAGGTCACCGTCGACGGGCTGCTCAACTCGGTGGCCACCGACGGCCGGATCCACACCACGTTCAACCAGACGATTGCGGCGACCGGGCGGCTGTCGTCCACCGAGCCCAATCTCCAGAACATCCCGATCCGCACCGACGCGGGCCGGTTGATCCGTGACGCGTTCGTTGTCGGTGGGGGTTACGCCGAGCTGATGACCGCCGACTACAGCCAGATCGAGATGCGGATCATGGCGCACCTGTCGAAAGATGAAGGCGTGCTCGAAGCTTTCAATACCGGTGAAGACCTGCACTCGTTCGTCGCCTCGCGGGCGTTCGGCGTCCCGATCGACGAGGTCATCCCGGAACTGCGGCGCCGGGTCAAGGCGATGTCATACGGGCTGGCCTACGGACTCAGCGCCTACGGGCTCGCCCAGCAGCTCAAGATCTCCACTGAAGAAGCGAAGGACCAGATGGACCAGTACTTCGCCCGCTTCGGCGGAGTCCGGGACTACCTGCATGAAGTCGTCAACCAGGCCCGGAAGGACGGATACACGTCGACAGTGCTGGGCCGGCGTCGCTACCTGCCCGAGCTGGACAGCAGCAACCGCCAGGTCCGTGAAGCGGCCGAGCGCGCCGCGCTCAACGCCCCGATTCAGGGCAGTGCCGCCGACATCATCAAGGTCGCGATGATCCAGGTCGACAACGCGTTGACGACTGCCGGGCTGAAGTCCCGGATGTTGCTGCAGGTGCACGACGAACTGTTGTTCGAGGTCGCGTCGGGTGAGCGTGACGAGCTCGAGGCCTTGGTCCGCGAGAAGATGGGCAGCGCGTACCCGCTGGATGTACCGCTGGAAGTCTCGGTCGGCTACGGCCGCAGCTGGGATTCGGCAGCGCACTAAGGCGCGCGGTACCCGGCAATCCGCTGCAAAATCGGCGCACCCGCTCGCGCCGCCATGACTCCGTACGCCTCCTCGGTCTGCAGAGCGAACACCCGCTCGTCGCCGAAGCCGCGTTCGATCCGGTCGCGCACGAAGGCCAGCTCCACCACCTGGGCGGCGAAGTTCTTGACAGCTTTGCCGGCGGGCTGCCCCCCGAACCGCGTCGCCTCGCCGATCGCGAGCTTGCGGTTGCGGATCGAGCCCAGCCAGGTCGCCTCGTTGGGGGTCAGCAGGCCGGCCGCCACCATGCCGGGCAGCTTGGCGCCAACCACCCACTGCTCCCTGCGGCGGCTCGCGACGCCAAGCCAGATCGCCAGCCCGAAGATCGGCACCATCCACAACAGATAGACGAGGAAATAGGCCTCCAGGCTCAGCAGCGACGACCCGTTCCACAGCCCGTGCATGATCACCGCGCCCAGGTAGCCGAGCAGGATGCAGCCGCCCTTGGCGAGCGCATTTCGTTGCTGCAGAGCGAAGTACACCCCGACGCCGATCATCGTGGTGAACAGCGGGTGGGCGAACGGGCCCATAATCAGCCGCATCGCCGCAGTGACCAGCGAGCCGGCGAGCGACCCTCCGCCGGAGATGTAGAGAATGTCCTCCAGCCAGGCGAAACCCGCCGCGGTGATCCCCGCATACACCAGGCAGTCGGTCAGCGAGTTGAGCTCGTTGCGGCGACGGCCGGTCATCATGATCAGCAGAAACAGGCCCTTGGCCGCCTCCTCGATCATCGGCGCGCCGATCGCGACGGAGGCAAAGCTGACCGTCGTCTCGCCGCGGTTGATCAAGGAGTCGAAATAAACCTCCAGCGCCACCGAAACGACGACGGCGACAGATGTTCCCCACACGAACGCGAGTACGAGCAGCCTCGGCGGTTCCGGCTCCCATCTGTCCAACCACAGGTAGGCGAGCACGACGACCGCCATAGCGACACTGGAGAGGAGGAACCCAATCGCCGTGCCGACCGGGTTGACCGCGGTCATCAGGATCACGATCAACCCGGCGACGGTGCCGAGCGTGATGATCACGCCGAGCGGCGCCCCGACCTTGCGGATTCGCCGCTGAAACGGTGGATGAAAGGGCGGATGCAACGGCCGACCGCCCGGACGCGGTTGCGGCGTGCCCCGGTATGACATCACAGCAGGGTAGCCGCCTTCTGGACCAAGTTTGTCCAGCATGTACACGGTCGAGTAGCCTCGACGGGTGAGTCGCGACCAGATCGCGGGTGTCACCATGCCACCAGTCCCTACGACCTAACCTGTCCGGAGCAACCCAACAACATGCCAAGTCCCTCCGTCACCTCGCCGCAAGTAGCCGTCAACGACATCGGCTCGAGCGAGGACTTTCTCGCCGCCATCGACAAAACAATCAAATACTTCAACGATGGCGACATCGTGGAAGGGACGATCGTCAAGGTTGACCGTGACGAAGTCCTGCTCGACATCGGCTACAAGACCGAAGGTGTCATCCCGTCCCGCGAGCTCTCGATCAGGCACGACGTCGACCCCAATGAAGTGGTGTCCGTCGGCGACGAGGTCGAGGCGCTCGTTCTCACCAAAGAGGACAAAGAGGGTCGGCTGATCCTGTCCAAGAAGCGCGCCCAGTACGAGCGCGCCTGGGGCACGATCGAGGAGCTCAAGGAGAAGGACGAGGCCGTCAAGGGCACCGTCATCGAGGTCGTGAAGGGTGGCCTGATCCTCGACATCGGGCTGCGCGGCTTCCTGCCCGCCTCACTCGTCGAGATGCGTCGCGTGCGTGACCTGCAGCCGTACATCGGCACGGAGATCGAGGCCAAGATCATCGAGCTGGATAAGAACCGCAACAACGTCGTGCTGTCCCGCCGTGCCTGGCTGGAGCAGACGCAGTCCGAGGTGCGCAGCGAGTTCCTCAACCAGCTGCAGAAGGGCAGTATCCGCAAGGGCGTGGTCTCGTCCATCGTCAACTTCGGCGCGTTCGTCGACCTCGGCGGTGTGGACGGTCTGGTGCACGTCTCCGAGCTGTCCTGGAAGCACATCGACCACCCGTCCGAGGTCGTGCAGGTCGGCGACGAGGTGACGGTCGAGGTGCTCGACGTCGACATGGACCGTGAGCGGGTTTCCTTGTCGCTCAAGGCAACTCAGGAAGATCCATGGCGTCACTTCGCCCGCACGCACGCGATCGGGCAGATCGTGCCGGGCAAGGTCACCAAGCTGGTGCCGTTCGGTGCGTTCGTCCGCGTCGAGGAGGGCATCGAGGGTCTCGTGCACATCTCCGAGCTGGCCGAGCGCCACGTCGAGGTGCCGGACCAGGTGGTGCAGGTCGGCGATGATGCGATGGTCAAGGTCATCGACATCGACCTGGAGCGGCGCCGCATCTCGCTGAGCCTCAAGCAGGCCAATGAGGACTACACCGAGGAGTTCGACCCGTCGAAGTACGGCATGGCCGACAGCTACGACGAGCAGGGCAACTACATCTTCCCCGAGGGCTTCGATTCCGAGACCAACGAGTGGCTCGAGGGCTTCGACCAGCAGCGCACCGAGTGGGAGGCCCGGTACGCCGAGGCGGAGCGCCGGCACAAGATGCACACCACGCAGATGGAGAAGTTCGCCGCTGCCGAGGCCGCCGCGGGCGAGAAGCAGCCTGCAGCCAATGGGGCGCCGCGGTCAGAGGAAGCGCAGTCCGGCGGGTCGCTGGCCAGCGACGAGCAGTTGGCCGCCCTGCGGGAGAAGCTGGCCGGCAGCGCGTAACTGCTTTGTCGCCGAGACTGCAATTTCGCAGGGAAAATGCGAGTAAGTCCCTGCCTCTCGGCGCGGGGACATGCTGAGGATCGGGCTGACCGGTGGCATCGGCGCCGGGAAGTCGACGGTGTCAGCCACTTTCGCTGAGTGCGGCGGCATCGTCGTCGACGGCGACGTGATCGCCCGCGAAGTCGTCCAGCCCGGCACCGAGGGGCTGGACAAGCTGGTCGACGCGTTCGGTGACGACATTCTGCTGCCCGACGGCGCACTGAATCGTCCTGCCTTGGCCGCCAAGGCGTTCGGCGACGAGGACAAGCGGGCGACGCTGAACGGCATCGTGCACCCATTGGTGGCCAGACGCCGCGCCGAGATCATCTCCGCGGTGTCCGAAGACGAGGTCGTCGTCGAAGACATCCCGCTGCTCGTGGAAAGCGGGATGGCGCCGCTGTTTCCGCTTGTGGTGATCGTGCACGCGGACCCTGAGGTGCGGGTCGAGCGGTTGATCAAGCGGGGGATGGACGAAGCCGACGCCCGTGCCCGTATCGCCGCGCAAGCCAGCGACGAGCAGCGGCGCAAGGTCGCCGACGTCTGGCTGGACAACTCCGGGTCGGAGGGCGAACTGGTGGAACGCACCCGGGGACTGTGGCACCAGCGCATCCTTCCGTTCGCCCACAACGTCAGCACGCGCCAAACAGTCCGCGCAGCACAGCAATTGGTGCCGTACGACCCGACGTGGCCTGCGCAGGCCCACCGCATCATCGAGCGACTGAAGACGGCCTGCGGCCACCACGCACTCCGGGTCGACCACATCGGCTCGACGGCAATATCCGGGATGGACGCCAAGAACGTGATCGACGTGCAGATCACCGTGGCGTCGCTGGCGGTTGCCGACGAGCTCGCCGACACGCTGGCCGATATCGGGTACCCACGTATCGAGGGCATCACCAGTGACGTCCCGCACAGCGATCAGCCCTCGTTGTGGCGCAAGAGGATTCACGCGTCCGCCGATCCCGGCCGCCCTGCTCACATCCATGTTCGCGTCGACAGCTGGCCCAATCAGCAGTTCGCGCTGCTGTTTACGGACTGGCTCAGAGCCAACCCGGGCGTTCGGGAGGATTACCTGGCCGCGAAGCGCAGAGCCGTCGCCACGCCGGAATACACCGAAGCCAAAGAGCCGTGGTTCCTCGACAACTACCGCCGGGCATGGGAGTGGGCCGACTCGACCGGCTGGAGCCCGTAGCGTCAGTTCGGCGGCGCGACCTCGCTGGGTGATGCCTCAGGCGCCGGCTCGGGAACTGCAGTGGTGTTGACGGCCTCGCCGGCGTCGACCGCGGCGGCGTTGGCAAGCGGGCCGCCACAGGCCATCACGCCGTAGCCGGGGTCGTTGCTCTGGGGCAGGAACCTCGGCGCGATGAAGTCGTCGGCCTGGGCGGTGAGCGCGTCGTCGACCAGGATTTCGCAGTGCAGGTTGGCGGTATACGGCCATCTGATCGAGATCTCCATGCCGGCGTGCGCAGGGTCGGCCATCACGGCGTTCGCCTCGAATGTCTGGCCGGGCAGCACCGTCGGATTGGCGGTCTCGACCGCGGTGTCACTGACGTTGTAGGTGATGGTCAGGCCACGGGAAACACCGTCGATTCGGGCGCGATAGGTCACGTTGTGCATTTCCTGCGGCAGCTGTTCGTCCGCCAGCGCAGTAGACGGTAGAAACTGGCCGCCTGCGACCAATGCCGCCAGCAAGGTCGTCGTCAGGCAGGCCCGGATGGTGACACTCATGACTGCTGAGATTACGCGCCAGCCCAGGTCAGGTGCATGCCGTGGCCGGAAAGCCAGCGGTGAACGCAGTGGCCGTTCTCCGACAGGCCCTCGATCACGTGGACTGCGCGCTGGATGGCCTGCTCCGCCGTCTGCGACGACACGAGCCCGTGGTGGTGGGCGTCCAGCAGCTCGTCGACGTCCAGCAGATCGGTGCGCTCATTGGCGTAAGTGACCAGGTCAAGATAGTGGTCCTCGGCGCGCCATTCGGTTTCGCCGGGGATGATCTCGCCGATGTCGAGGTAGAAATCCTGTTCGCGTTCGTGGCCGGGGTTGAAGTGGAAGACGTTGACGCGCAGCCCCAGCGACGGCAGCAGCCACGATTCCAGGTAGTGGAATTGCGCGCGGCCGGGCGTCGGCCGGGCCATGTAGAGGCCCCACGGTTTCACCGTGTAGACGTCGACCGCGCGCACGATGCCCTTCGGGTCGGTGTTGGTGCGCGCGACAAGGTCGAACGTTTCGCGTTTGGGTGGGTGGATACGGGTCAGCATAGGCGGGGACAGTGGGAACAGAACATGTCGGTGGCTGGTTCTAGGCTGGTGAACATGGCTTTCGCGACCGAACACCCCGTACTGGCGCACTCGGAGTACCGGGCTGTCGAGGAGGCGGTGCGCACCGGCGGACGCTTCGAGGTGGTCAGCCAGCACCAGCCGGCAGGGGACCAGCCTGCCGCCATCGACGAGCTGGAACGCCGCATCAAGTCCGGCGAGCGCGACATCGTGCTGCTCGGTGCCACCGGCACCGGTAAGTCGGCCACCACGGCATGGCTGATCGAGCGGCTGCAGCGGCCCACGCTGGTGATGGCGCCGAACAAGACGCTGGCCGCCCAACTGGCGAACGAACTGCGAGAGATGTTGCCGCACAACGCCGTCGAGTACTTCGTGTCGTACTACGACTACTACCAGCCCGAGGCGTACATCGCGCAGACCGACACCTACATCGAGAAGGACAGCTCGATCAACGACGACGTCGAGCGGTTGCGGCACTCGGCCACGTCGAGTCTGC
>DASWBF010000581.1:0-15618 GCA_036390735.1 Mycobacterium sp.
CAGACCGCGCTGAAGTCCGGCCAGCACCGTGATGTCCTGGGTCAAGACCAGACCGGGGTGTGCCTCGTCGGCCTTCATCCGTACGTCTGCAGGCTTGCTGCGCGGCGCACCGGGCGGCATCCGCGTCCACAACATCATCACCAGTTCGCCGTGATCGGGATCGGGTCCTGGAAGTGAGGTCATGACCGTCAGGTGATCGGCGTTCGTCAGAAGAGTCAAGTTCGGGAAGACGTTGTACTGGTGCAGCCGCATGACCTGGTCGGTATTGGCCCAGCTCAAATCGACGCCCCGCCCAGCGGCGAAAGCTCTTGTGCGCTCGGCGATCACGTCTGCGACCGACTTGCCCGGCTCAACCTGATCGCGCGGCAACGGGGTGCCCTCTTCAACGCCCATCAACGCTCCCTGGGTGCAGACATACGCGTCCCACACGTCGCTGTCGGTGAGCGTGTCCTTGATGTGCGGGCTTTGCACACCGTAAAGCTGCTCGGACTTGCCCGCGTGTCCCCAGATCACCTGCGGTGCATAGACATCGTCCATGCACCGGTGCAGCTCCGGATGCAACGTCTGGACGTGATAGGTCTCGCTGTACCCGTCGGCGATCGTCTTCCAATTCGCGTCGACCTCGATGGTCATGGTGGCGTAGCAGCGGAAGTCGCCGAGCACGTTCCAGGCGATGTCGTGCGGCACCGCTTCCAAGAAGGCGATCAAGGGCCCCGCGTTGACGTCGAGATTGACGAAGACGAGCCTCTCCCACGTGTCGACGCTGACCGCGACCAGTGGAAGCTCGGACATCGGCAGCGCCCCGAATCCCTTACGGTTGGGTACCCGTTTCAGAACACCGGAAAGATCCCACGTCCAGCCGTGGTAACCGCACCGCAGTTCACGCAAGTCCGAACCAGAGCCGGCGCACAGCGAGTTGCCCCGGTGGCGGCAGACGTTCTGGAAAGCGCGGAGCGCACCGTCGTCGCCGCGAATGACAAGTACCGAGTAAGGGCCGCAACGGTATTCGAAGTAGTCGCCGGGTTCGGCGACGTGGTCGACCGTGCAGGTGACCTGCCACACCTTCGGCCACATCCGCTCCGCCTCGAGCTGTGCAAACGCCGCGGAGTAGTAGCGCTCCGCCGGCACCAGGATGGGACGTTTCGGCGGCGTGCCGATCGCATCCTCACGGAGGACGCGGGCCGGGTTGCCGACCGTGCTGCCGGTCTGCGCTGCGTGCGTCACGATTCGCCTTCCTGACACGGCGCCACTGCTCTGTAACGGTGTTACATTGGCCACTGTAGCGGCTGGCAGGGCACACAAGGGAGTAATCGTGTTCGACCTCAAGATCACAGGCGGGACTGTCGTGGACGGAACGGGCGCGGACCGCTTCGACGCTGATGTGGCTGTCAAGGACGGCAAGATCGTCGAGGTTCGTCGCCGCGGACCTGGAGACCTTCCACTGGAAGGCGACGCGGTCGAAACGATCGACGCCACAGGAAAAGTCGTCGCGCCGGGATTCGTGGACATCCACACCCACTACGACGGTCAGGTCAGCTGGGATGACCTTCTCGAGCCGTCCAGCACTCACGGCGTGACCACGGTCGTGGCCGGCAACTGCGGCGTCGGTTTCGCGCCGGTGCAGCCCGGCCGCGAGGAATGGCTCATCGAGCTGATGGAGGGCGTCGAGGACATTCCGGGAACCGCTCTCTCCGAAGGCATTACCTGGGGCTGGGAGAGCTACGCGGAGTACCTCGATGTGATCGGCAAGCGCGAGCTCGCCGTCGACATCGGAAGCCAGATCGCGCACGGAACCGTCCGCGCGTACGCGATGGGGGAGCGCGGCGCTCGCAACGAGCCCGCGACGCCGGACGACATCGCGACGATGAGCCGGTTGGTACGAGAGGCGGTTGAGGCCGGTGCACTGGGGTTCTCGTCGTCGCGCACGCTCGCCCACCGCGCCATGGATGGCGAACCCGTCCCTGGAACGTTCGCTGCTGAAGACGAACTGTTCGCACTCGGCCGCGCCATGGCCGCCGGCGGTGCTGCCGTGTTCGAGCTCGCGCCGCAGGGCGCGGCAGGGGAGGACATCGTGGCGCCGAAGAAGGAACTGGAGTGGATGCAACGGCTCGGCGCCGAGATCGACTGTGCGTTGAGCTTCGCGCTGATCCAGGTCGACGCCGACCCCAACCTGTGGCGCGAACAGCTCGACATGTCCGCGGCCGCCCATGAGGCGGGCAGCCGGCTGCACCCGCAAGTCGCGGCACGCCCGTTCGGAATGCTGCTCGGCTTCCCCGGTCACCACGCCTTCACCCACCGCCCGACCTATCAGCGGCTGAAGGCCGAATGCAGCCGGGAAGAACTCGCCGCCCGGTTGGCCGAACCCGCGATACGGGCGGCCATCCTGTCCGAGGACGACCTGCCGATCGACCCAAATGTGCTGTTCGACGGCATGTTTGCGTTCGCACAATACTCGGCCGACAGGCTCTACGCCCTCGGCGAGCCACCCGACTACGAGCCCACAGCCGACCGCACAGTCGCCGCGATCGCCCGCGAACGCGGCGAGGATCCCCTGACGACGATGTACGATCTGATGCTGGAAGCCGACGCGGGCGCGATGCTGATGATGCCGCTCTTCAACTATGCCGAAGGCAATCACGACGCGATCCGCGAGATGATGACCCATCCCGCGGGTGTCCTGGGACTCTCCGACGGCGGCGCACATTGCAGCATGATCTGTGACGCGTCGTATCCCACCTTCCTTCTGACGCACTGGGCGCGCGATCGTCATCGGGGTGAGAAGTTGCCTCTGGAGTACGTCATCCGCAAGCAGTCTCACGACACCGCGCAGCTATTCGGGCTCTCCGATCGAGGTGTCATCGAGGTCGGAAAGAAGGCCGACGTCAACGTGATCGACATGAATGCGCTCACACTGCATGCCCCCCGGATGGCCTACGACCTGCCGGCCGGCGGTCACCGACTTGTCCAGGGTGCCTCCGGCTACAGCGCCACGATCGTCGACGGTGTCGTGACCCGCCGCGACGGCGGTGACACGGGCGCGCGCCCCGGTCGGTTGGTGCGTGGAGCGCGCTGAGCGAGCGCGCTCCGCTGCCCGGGTCCGAGTTGTCCCACGCGAAAGGAGGCGTCAATGGCCAGGCTCAGGTTCGGTTACTTCATCGCACCCTTCCACCGCGCGGGGACCAACCCCACGCTTGCGTTGCAGCGCGATCTGGAATTCGTGGAGCATCTTGACGCGCTCGGCTTCGACGAGGTCTGGTTCGGCGAGCATCACTCCGCAGGCAGCGAGATCATCAGCTCACCCGAGATCTTCATCGCCGCCGCGGCCGAACGGGCGAAAAAGATCCGGTTCGGCACCGGCGTCATCTCGCTGGCCTATCACAACCCCCTGTGGGTCGCCGATCGCTTGACGCTGCTCGACCACCTCACCCACGGGCGGGTGATCGGCGGGATGGGGCCTGGTTCGCTGCCCACCGACTCCGCGATGATCGGCCTGACTCCCACCGACACGCGCGAACTGCTCGAAACCAATCTCGACATTGTCGTGCGGCTGTTGGCCGGGGAGACGGTGACGGCGAAGACCCCCACACACGAACTGTTCGACGCCCGTTTGCAACTCGCGCCCTATTCGGAGCCCGGCATACCGCTGGCAGTGGCCGCGGTCGCCTCGCCGACGGGTGCGCGGTTGGCCGGCAAGCACGGCATCGGCCTGCTGTCCATCGGGGCGACGCTGGTCGTGGAGGGCTTCGACGCGCTCGCCTACCACTGGGGAATCGTGGAAGAGCGGGCGGCGGCGTTCGGCACGCAGGTCGACCGCAGTAACTGGACTCTGGTCGGGCCGTTTCACATCGCCGAGACCGACGAGCAGGCCCGCGCTGACGTGAGATTCGGAATCGAGCCATGGTTCCGGTACTTCCAGAAGGTGGCCGCCTTCCCGCAGATGACCATTCCGGGTGATCAGGTCGACGAGATGATCAACATCATCAACGACGCCGGAGCCGGCGTGATCGGCACACCGGAGCGTGCGCGTGCACAGGTGCAGCGGCTGTGGGATCAGTCCGGCGGGTTCGGCTGCATGCTGCAGATGGGCCACGAGTGGGCGAATCCCGCGGCCACCAAGCGCTCCGCCGAATTGTTCGCCGCAGAGATCATGCCGCATTTTCAGGGTCAGGCCCAGCCGACACTGGACGCCGCGATGCGCGCGAGCGACGTGCGCGAGGACTTGGCGCAGACACAGCTTCAGGCGATCGAGCACATGACCAAGAAGTATCAGGACGAGGTTGGCCCGAGCTGACTGACAATGTGGCTGTGCGTGCGTTGCTGTTTGACACGTTCGGGACGGTCGTCGACTGGCGGGGAGGATTGATTTCCTCCATGCAGGCATGGGGAGTCGCGCGCGGGGTCGCGGCGGATTGGCCCGGACTCGTGGATGCGTGGCGCGCAGAATATGTGCCGTCGATGGCCAAGGTCCGGACGGGTGAGCGGGAATGGGCCGATCTGGATGTGTTGCAGCGGGAGTCGGTGGAGATTTTGGCGCCGAAGTTCGGGGCATCCGGACTCGACGGCCATGCGCTCGACGAACTTGTTCGGATGTGGCACGAGTTGCCGCCCTGGCCTGACTCGGTCGAGGGGCTGCGGAGGCTTCGCACGCGTTACGTGATCGCGCCGCTGTCGAACGGGCACGTGGCCCTGCTGGTCCGGTTGGCGAAAGCTGCCGGCATCACCTGGGATGTGGTGTTCGGCGCGGATGTGTTTCGGCATTACAAGCCGGATCCGGACACTTACCTCGGAGCGGCAGCCCTGTTGGGATGCGAGCCGTCGGAAGTGATGCTGGTGGCAGCGCATGGTTCGGATCTCGATGCGGCGGCAAGCTGCGGACTGCGGACGTGTTACGTTTCGCGGCCGTTGGAGTACGGGCCCGACCGGGCGGTCGAAAAGTGGCCAGCGACAGGGCGTTTCGACATAAGAGTGCGCGACTTAGTGGAGTTGGCGGTGGAAATGGGCTGCTGACAGCCACATTGCTGTTAGATGCCGAAATCCGTGCTCGTCGGTGGCTAACTTCGCCACCGAGCTCAGTGGCCTCGCCGGTCGCGACACCGACACCGACGCCGCGCAGTGGATCATCCGTGTGGTGTTGTCGTTGTTGTTCTGGCCGATCGGCGACGACGACGTCGAAAACCAAATGCTGGAACGGTTCGTCGCGCTGGGCTTCACCGAGCAGGGCTGAAGATTCGCTACGGCCCAGAGGGAAATGTCACCGCATGAAAACGTAGGCCACCGCTCCGTCGATGGCCGTAGCTCTACTCGGTGCCTCTCAGTGGTGCGGGTTCTGGTAGGTCCCGTACTGCGTCTGCCCCGGCTTCGGCGGATACTGGATTAAGCCGCGCGCCTTGTTCTCCGTCGTCTCCTCGTTGGCCTCTTCGCTTTCCTCGGGTTTGGGTTCTGGGTGTTCAGACATGTTGACCTTCCCTTTTGCAGTCACCGATGTGCGGCAACACACCACAAGCCTACGGCTGCGCTCCGAAGAGCGTAAGAGTTGAGCAGATCCACGCGCTCGCTGAATTGCCCAGCAGGACAATCACTCGAGCGCCGGCCGAATCAGCTTGATGCCTTGCCGCCCTTGCGGCCGGCAGCCTTCTTCTGAGCCTGATTCTCGCCACTGCCGGGCGATGCTCAAGTGCCGCAGAAGGTTCGGTAGGAGCCGAACTCCTCCGGGGCAGCGGCGGCATAGCGCTCGAGGCCCGGTCGTGCGTCATAAGGGTCGATGACAGCGGCGAGGAGTTGCTCGAGTGGCTCGAGGTCACCCGCAGTCGCCGCGGTCAGGGCCTCCTCAACGAGGTGGTTGCGGGCGATGTACATCGGATTGCTCCGGTCCATCAATCCGGCATCTGGATCCAGAGCGCGCCAGCGCTTCAGCCAGCCGTCGAACCCGGTGAGGTCGACGAGCAGTTCGCGCGCAGGTTCGGCGTTGCCGCGGGCAGCGTGGCCGAGGCGGCGGAAGAACGAGGTGAAGTCGACGTTGTCTTGCTGCAACATTTCGAGCAACTCGTCAACCAACGGCTTCACGACCTCAACTTCAAGGTGCCAAGGCAGGCCCAGTTTGGCCTGCATGCCCATGGACCAGGCCGTGTCGTACTGGTCGGGGAAACCGCCGAGTGCCTTCTCGGCGAGTGCGATCGCCTGCTCTTGGTCGTCGGAGAACAGCGGAAGAAGCGCGTCAGCGAACCGGGCCAGGTTCCACCCCGCCACTGAAGGCTGGTTCCCGTAGGCGTAGCGGCCCCAGGCGTCGATCGAGCTGAAGACTGTATTGGGGTGGTAAGCCTCCATGAAGGCACATGGCCCGTAGTCAATGGTCTCGCCGGAGATCGTCATGTTGTCGGTGTTCATCACCCCGTGGACGAAACCCACCAGCATCCATCGCGCCAGCAGCGACGCCTGGACGGTGATGACCGCTTCGAACAGCGCGAGGTAGGGGCGCTCGGCCGCCGCGGCGGTGGGATGGTGCCGCGCGATCGCGTGGTCGGCGAGGCGCCGCAGCAGGTCGACGTCGCCCGTGGACGCGGCGTATTGGAAGCTCCCCACCCGCAGGTGGCTGCTGGCGACGCGGGTGAGGACGGCGCCAGGCAAAAGCGTCTCTCGTTGTACCGGGCGCCCGGTGCCCACTACGGCCAAGGATCGGGTAGTCGGGATACCGAGAGCGTGCATCGCCTCGCTGACGACGTATTCGCGCAGCATCGGCCCGACGACGGCCAGGCCGTCACCGCCGCGCGCGAACGGCGTGGGACCAGAACCCTTGAGATGGATGTCGCGAACGCGCCCGTCGGCGTCGACGAGCTCGCCGAGCAGCAGCGCGCGCCCGTCGCCCAGCCGCGGGACGAAGCCGCCGAACTGATGCCCGGCGTATGCCTGGGCTACCGGAGTGGCGCCGCTGGGCACCAGGGCGCCGACCAAGAACCGCAGACCGTTGGAACTCCGCAGCCAAGCAGCGTCGAGGCCGAGCTGCCTGGCCAGCGGCTCGTTGAGCATGAGCAGCTGCGGGTTTGTGAGCGGCTCGGCGTGCCAGCGGACACTCATCTCCGGCAGTTCGCTGGAGAATCGGTCCTGCAGGGCGACGGTTGTATCCGGTGCAGCGCTCACTTCACCCAGACTACGGACGAGGCCGAACGTCAAATCCTCACCCACGCATCGACTTCCGCAAGCAAGACTCAGCCAATGCCTGCGGCGGCCGCGTGTTCGTCACCTGATGGCCCGCCCCATCGTCGCCGTGAACGTCCTGCGAGTCGGCGCAGGGTACGTATCGTCTCTTCCCTTGTGCTGCGCAATTTCCTAGCATCACGTCAGCCGTCAGCGTGCTCATGCTTTTTTGGTCGCGGCGCTGACGGCGGCAGGGTCTGGCGTTCGCGGTCGAAGAGAATGGGTGAGAGATGCGAGAGGTTTCGGTCATTACCGGCGGTGCCGGCGGCATCGGGCTTGCGACGGCGAAGATCGTCGGGCGGGATCACTTCGTCGTCATCTCCGACGTCAGGCAGGATCGCCTGGACGCTGGGATGACCGAGCTGGAGCACCTCGACATCGAGTGCAAGGCCGTCGTCTGTGACATCACCGATCGCAACTCCGTCGCTGAGCTGGTCGAAACTGCCTCCGCACTCGGACCAGTCACCTCTGTAGTTCACACCGCGGGTGTGAGCCCCAGTATGGGCGACGCCGAGTTCATCATGCGAATCAACGCGATCGGCACCGTCAACGTCAACGACGGCTTCTACCCGATTGCAGGCGAGGGCTTCGCGATCGTCAATGTGGCGTCCATGGCGGCCTACATGTTGCCCCAAATCATCCTTCCGACAGGACAATTCAAGTACGCGTTCAAGGATGAAGACGTGTTCATGAGAAAGATGATGTCGGCCTGCAAGGTCGCGCCGAGAAAGCTGCGCCCCGGCCTGGCGTACACCATCAGCAAGACCTTCGTCGTGTGGTACTGCGCATCGCAGGCATCGAAGTTCGGTGGTCGAGGGGCTCGTATCGTCTCGGTCTCTCCCGGCTCTATCGACACGGAGATGGGCAGATTAGAGGAGCAGAGCGGATCCGGCGCGATGCTGCGTTACGCCGCACTCAAACGGTTCGGGAGGCCGGAGGAGATCGCGGAGGTGTTGGCATTCTGCGCCAGCAAGAAACCGGGTTACCTCACCGGTGTCGACATCCTCTGCGACGGTGGGGTCGGGGCTTCGATGACGTTGCGAGACAAGCTGGCGGTCGCGCGCAACCCGTAGATGAGCGGTCTGCTCGTCCTAGTAGTTGTCAGTGCTCGTCCAGTAGTTGGTCAGAGCTTTCTTGGGCGGATGCATTAAAGGTAATCCTGGAACGCCCCACGGCTGGGCCGCACGATTGCGGGCTGCAAATCGGAAACGGAGTTTGCGATACGTGCGGATTTGTCACGTAATCTGTGCCACATATTTACGTCAATTTAAAAGAATTCGCCCGGTTCAAGCGACCGACAAAGTCCTGCGTGAAGTCAGCCGGGCGCGGAATGCGGCGCGCAGCCGGCTGAATAGTCATGCGGCGACCGCCCTGACCTTCGCCAACGTCAATTCTCAAGTCGCGCGGGATGCGTGGCCGTCGTGCGCCGTGCCATGGCTCAATTGATACCAAGTTATTACCAAGATGCGAACATCCGCTCAGTTGATTCACAGCTTCAATGAGCTATCGTCTAATAGCCCCGGTGGTGCCGTTGATGGACAACTTCGGTCTTAACTCCCCTTCCCGGGTGTTGCCGCCGGGGCTTCACCTAATTGACAGCACCGTCACTCGGTGCGGCTCACCGTGCAGATTTACCCGGCCCCTCGCCAGTCGCAGCCCGTCAGCCCGGCCGAGAGGTCCCACAACCGACGTGCCATCTGCGGATCGCGGGCCTTCTTGAGCGGTCGCGTCACTTTAGGCTTTCCCCACTGGTTGAACCGCGGCGCGAGATAGGTCCCGCTGGGCAGATCCGTCGTCACCGCCTGAACAGTCGCCCGCGCTCCCTGCGCTGGGGTGTGCAGGTACGGCCGCGGCAAGCTCCGCTTGTTCAGCCAGTTCAGTAGACCGGTGGTGGTCCTGACGATGTCCGTATCCGTCGCACCCGGATCACTCAGGTACGCCCGCACACCGCGGCGGGTGAGCTCGTGGACGAACAACATGATGGCCAGCTTCGACTCCTCGTAGGCCGCCCTTTTCGAGTACCGGCGGGTATGCCAGTTCAGGTCGTCGAGATGAATGCGACTGAGGGCATACATCGCGCTGGTCACCGAGATCACCCGATCCTTGATCTTGTCGCCGAGCAGGCATGTCAACGCGAAGTGGCCGAGGTGATTGGTGCCCATGTGTTCCTCAAAGCCGTCGGCAGTGCGGGTGAGGGGCAGGCCCATCACGCCGGCGTTGTTCACCAGCACGTCAACCGATTCCACCGAGTCGGCGAAGGCGCGCACACTGGCCAGGTCCGCGAGATCGAGTTGGGCAACCTCGACAGCGCCGGCCATGTCGGCGGCGGCTTGCTCGGCCTTCGGAATGCTGCGGCACGCGATCACCACGTTGTGCCCTGCAGCGGCCAGCGCCGCAGCCGTCGCTTTGCCGACGCCGCTATTGCCGCCGGTGACGATGACCCGCATCTCGGCGCCTCCTCCCCAGGTATTCCTCGTCGCAGGCGGTCATTATTACGGACTCGAAACCATGGCCAGGCGTCGGTCGTGGTGCCCGACTAGTTGTACTGACCACAGACGTTGGTGACGGCGTCCATAGAGGCATCACCCCTTTCTGAGGTCGTCATCATTTGATGACGCACGTGGGAACCATGCTTCTCCCCTGCGGCGCCCGGCGTGCCGGCGATCGACCGCAGCGACGCTCGTCCGATGCAGCGAGTCCACCCCCGATCGCGTCCGGGGCCAGCGGCCCGGGGAGTGCACGACGCGCCCAGCTGTTTCGCAAGCCGCGAGCGCTGGCGAAGCGGTGCCTCGACCAGCAGCCCGATTGCGGTCAACTGCCCGTGGCGGCCGATGAGTTCGACGACTCGGCGGGAGGTCGTCCGTCGTGTCCGAGCAAGCCGCCGACGCCGCGCGACGCGGAGAGGCGTCGGGCCTATGAGACGATCCGGGAGTGCGTGTGGGACTGCATGCGCTCGGCATCGGCGCCGGCGCCGACCGTGCCGTGATCGACGCTGTCGCCAAGGCCGCCGAAGACCACGGCTTCGCCACGCTGTGGGCAGGCGAGCACGTCGTGATGGTCGACGACCCGGAGTCGACGTATCCGTATTCCGACGACGGCAAAATCGCGGTGCCCGCCGTCGCGGACTGGCTCGACCCGATCGTCTGCCTGAGTTTCGCCGCGGCCGCCACGACGACGATCGGCGTCGCCACCGGCGTGCTGCTGCTGCCCGAACACAACCCGGTGCTTGTCGCGAAGCAGGCGGCAAGCCTCGACCGGCTCAGCAACGGCCGGTTGACGCTCGGCGTCGGAATCGGTTGGTCCAGAGAAGAATTCGACGCGCTCGGCGTGCCGTTCGCGCATCGAGCAAAGCGCACCGCCGAATACGTCGACGCGATCCGGGGCCTCTGGCGCGACGACGTCGCATCGTATTCAGGCGACTTTGTCGACTTCCATTCGATAAGGGTGAATCCGAAGCCGATGCGGGACCGCCACATCCCAATTGTGCTGGGCGGCAACAGCGATACCGCGTTGCAGCGAGTGGTCGCCTGGGGTGACGGCTGGTACGGCTTCAACCTGGACGACGTCGCGGCGGTCGCTAACCGGGTCGAGCTCGTCGACAAGCTGTGCCATGCGGCAGGCCGCGACCGTCGCGAGCTGAGTTTGGCGGTCGCCCTACGGCAGCCGCAAGACCCCGATGTTGCGGCGTTGGCGGAGTTGGGTATCGACGAATTGGTGATCGTCGAGGCACCGCCCGACGACACCGCCGCGGCACCTGCGTGGGTGTGCGGTCTAGCCGAGCGCTGGATTGGGAGCGAACTATGCGCGTAGCGCGGATCTATGACCCCGCCGAACCCGGTGACGGTGTCCGTGTGCTGGCCGACCGGCTCTGGCCGCGCGGTGTCCGCAAGGACGACCAGCGAATCGACCGCTGGGTCAAGGACGTTGCGCCGTCGTCGGAGTTACGTCGTTGGTACAACCACGATCTCGAACGTTACGACGAGTTCGTCGCGCGCTACCAACACGAGCTAGAAGATCCGATCGCCGCCAATGCGCTCAACGAGCTTCGCCACCTCGCCAAGACTGGACCGCTCACACTGCTCACGTCCGCCAAGGATGTCGAGCATGGCCACCTCGTCGTGCTCAAACGTCTCCTGGAGAAGAACTGATGGTCGCACCATGGGTGGTCGCTGTCGCCGGCATCTTCGTGTGGCTCGGCATGGTGCTCGCGATCTCGTTCATCGAGGCGCCGCTGAAGTTCCGGGCCCCCGGGGTCACGCTTCAGCTGGGTCTGGGCATTGGTCGGCTGGTGTTCCGCGCTCTCAACACCGCGGAGTTGGTTCTCGGCGCCGCCGTGCTGGTGGCGCTGGCGCTGCAACCGCCACCGTTGCCAGTGGTGGTTACGGTCCTGGTTGCTGTTGTCGCCCTGGCGGTGCAACTGCTGGCGGTTCGGCTGCGGTTGAGCCGCCGATCGGATGCGGTACTGGCGGGCGAGGACGGGGTGCGATCTCGTGCGCACTACGTTTACGTCGGGTTGGAAGTGATCAAAGTGATCGCGCTGCTGGTTTCCGGCATTCTGTTGCTGGCCGCGTGACGCCGCGACGAGGAGGAGCTATGGATTCGTTGTCATTGACCGCGGTGGTCGACGAACAGTTGGCAAGGGCACGCCAATCCAACAGTGGTCGATCCGCTCAGACGGTGTACGGCGGACACGAGCACTTCCTGCGCCAGACCGTGATCGCCATCATCGCCGGGCGTGAGCTCGGCGAGCACAACAGCCCAGGGGAAGCCACGCTTCAGGTGTTGCAGGGCGAAGTGAAGGTGACGGCCGGCGAGGAGTCGTGGCAGGGCGCGATCGGTGACTTCCTCGTGATTCCCGCCGTCCGGCATAACCTCGAGGCACTCGACGACTCGGTTGTGCTGCTCACCGTGCGGGCCGACAGCCGCGAAGGCATTCAGTAACGGTAGTCGGCCAGTGCTGTGCCGCCGATCCGCTCGTTGCCGTCGACGAGGACGTGCGCCGGCACCATTTCGCTGGTCACCAGCCCGTGTTCGCGTGTGACGTCGCCGACGATCTCGAAGCTGCGCGCGATGCGGTCCGGCCGGTCGACGATGATCGTGGTCACCGGAACTCGCCGGGCCAGCTGAATCAGCTTGTCGCCGTGCGGTTTCTGATCGCCGTGGAAGCCCCAGACACCCCGCAGCACGGTCGCCCCGCTGGCGGCGCCGGAGGTGCGCAGTTCGCGGATCAGCGCTCGGTGAATCGGCGCTCCGTCGTGAAGCGCGGCAGAGGACGTGTAGACCATCAGCTTCTGCCACAGCGGTCGGCCTTGGTCGTCGGCCATCGGCAGTGCGTCCGGCCGGCTCAACAGTTCACCGTCGCGTTTGCATACGCGTATCCGCTCCACGGTGAGAAGTGGTTGGCGCAGCATCGCGCCGAGCTGCGGCACCACGCGCGCGATGCTGTCGGCGCTGCCCACCGAGATGATCATCATCGGCACATCGACGTTGCGGCTGAAGAACCGGGCACGCTGCCGCTGGCCCCGCACGGTCCCGTCGACGCCGAGGAACACCGACGCGCCGGCGACTCCCTCGCGGTAGAGCAGATCGCAGATCGCGAAGTAGGCCGGTACCCCGTCGACTCGCGCTTGGCGGCCGACGTAGACGGTCAGCTTGGCGGCGTTGTGAACACCCTGTGGCACAACGGCGTCGGTGATCAGCCGGGCCCGCTCCAGCGTGATCAGCCCGCGTGGTGTCATCTCGACGACATCCTCGACGAGGCCTGCGATCTTGTCGCGGGCGTCGACCGCGGCGACAGCGACGGGCGGGTCCTCCGACAGGCTGAGCCACTCGTCGCTGCGCAGCTGCTTGCGCGGGCCGAAGCTGGCGATGCCGCGCAGCATCACGCTCGTGGCGACGGCCCGCTCGCCGTACAACGTCAGCAGGTCCTCGGCCAGGAAGCGGCCATCGGTGCGTTGGCGCTCACCGAAGTAGGCGGTCAGCTTCAGGCAATCGTCGTTCGATGTCGCTGGCCCAGCGGCTCCGATGCTCACAGCCGGCCCGCGATCCACTGACCGGCCATAGCGGCGGCGACGCCGAGAATCACGCTGACGACGATGTTGGCGACGGCTGGCCACACCTGCCGCTCCTCGCCGAGCCGTTGGGTTTCCAGCATCCAGGTGGAGAACGTGGTGTAGGACCCGACGAACGCGGTGCCGGCCAGCAGCGCCACATGGTGGCTCAGCGCCAGCCCCGACAGGAGACCGAGTAGCACAGCGCCGGTCAGGTTCACGGTTAGCGTGCCGAACGGGAACGACCGTGCGACCCGGCGGGCGACGGCGCGGTCGACGAGGAAGCGCAGCACCGCACCCGCGCCGCCGAGCAGCACGACTCCGCCCCACACCGCGATCGTCATGCCCGCACCCGCACCCGGCGCACCAGCGCGGTCGCCAGATACACCGCGACGAGTCCGGCCGCGATACTCGCGACGGTGTAGCCGATGGCCAGGCCGTAATGGTGGTGTTCGAGCATGCGAAGCGTTTCCACCTGCATGGTCGAGAACGTCGTCAACCCGCCGCACAACCCGGTGCCCAGCAGCGGTCGGCGGTAGCTCGACAGTGGCAGCCGTTCCAGCAACCGGGTGGTGAAGTAGCCCAGCAGGAACGCGCCGACGACGTTGACCGCGAACGTGGGCCACGGCCAGCGTCCCGGGTCGGGGTTGGCGAGCATCTCCAGGCCGGCGCGCGCGACAGTGCCGAGCGCTCCGCCGGCGAAGACTGCCGCCAGCTCGCGTCGATCGAAGGCCATGACGCAAAGTATCGCGAACGATCTGCGCCGATTTTCTGCACCAGGGTCGTCGCTGGGCGCCGAATCACAACCCTGGTGCAGAACTCGGCGGCCAACCGGTACCGACGAACGTCGCCGCGCGTCGAAGGAGCAGAATCGGTGACATGGCCGCCAACCCTCGTGCCGGTCACCCGGCGCAACCTGAAGACCTGATCGACGTCGCTCATGTGGTGACGGCGTACTACACCGTGCAGCCCGACCCCGACGACGTGGCGCAGCAGGTGGCGTTCGGCACCTCCGGGCACCGCGGCTCCAGCCTCGACGGCGCGTTCAACGAGGCGCACATCCTCGCCACCACGCAGGCCATCGCCGAGTACCGCGCCGCGCAGGGCACCACCGGGCCGCTGTTCATCGGCCGCGACACCCATGCGCTGTCGGAGCCGGCGTGGGTGTCGGCGCTGGAAGTGCTTGCCGCGAATGATGTTGCGGCGATGATCGATTCGGCCGATCGCTACACACCCACTCCCGCGGTCAGCCACGCGATCCTGTCCCACAACCGGGGTCGGTCGGATGGTCTCGCCGACGGGATCGTCGTCACCCCGTCGCACAACCCGCCCCGCGATGGGGGATTCAAGTACAACCCGCCCAACGGCGGGCCGGCCGACACTGACGCTACCGGTGCAATCGCCAAGCGCGCCAACGAGATTCTGCGGGCCGGGCTGAAGGCGGTGAAGCGGGTTCCGCTGGCTCGCGCGCTGACGTCAGCGCAGCGCCACGACTACTTGAACGCCTACGTCGACGATCTGCCGAACGTGGTGGACGTCCACGCGATCCGCGCGCAGGGTGTGCGCATCGGCGCCGACCCGCTCGGCGGTGCGAGCGTCGACTACTGGGGCGCGATCGGCGAGCGTCACAACCTGGAACTCACCGTGGTCAATCCACTGGTGGACGCGACGTGGCGGTTCATGACGCTGGACACCGACGGCAAGATCCGGATGGACTGCAGCTCTCCGAACGCGATGGCGTCGCTGATCAGCAACCGCGACAAGTACCAGATCGCGACCGGCAACGACGCCGACTCCGACCGGCACGGCATCGTCACGCCCGACGGAGGACTGCTCAACCCGAATCACTATCTCGCGGTGGCGATCGACTACCTCTACAGCCACCGGCCGTCGTGGCCGTCGTCGACCGCGGTGGGCAAGACGGTGGTGAGCAGCTCGATCATCGACCGCGTGGTCGGCGGGCTGGGCCGCAAGCTGATCGAGGTTCCGGTCGGTTTCAAGTGGTTCGTCGACGGATTGCTCAGCGGGAGCATCGGTTTCGGTGGCGAGGAGAGTGCGGGCGCGTCGTTCCTGCGCACCGACGGGTCGGTGTGGACCACCGACAAGGACGGGATCATCCTGGCACTGCTGGCGTCGGAGATGCTGGCTGTCACGGGGCAGACGCCGTCGCAGCGGTATGACGAACTGGCCGAAAAGTACGGTGCCCCAACGTATGCCCGGGTTGACGCGCCCGCCGACCGCGAGCAGAAGGCGCGGCTGGCCAAGCTGTCGCCCGAGCAGGTGACTGCGACGGAGCTGGCGGGCGAGAAGATCACGGCCAAGATGACGACGGCGCCGGGCAACGGTGCGCCGCTGGGCGGGCTGAAGGTCACGACGG
>DASWBF010000582.1:0-5425 GCA_036390735.1 Mycobacterium sp.
GCCAGCGTTCGTCCTGAGCCAGGATCAAACTCTCCAAACAAAAACCAAAAAGGCAGTTCAGAACAATCTGACCTAACAAAACCAGACAACATCTGGCCAAAAACATCACACCCCTAAACGGGAAAAAGAGGCATGAAAAAACAACAACAAACAAAAACCACCAAACACACTATTGAGTTCTCAAACAACACACCCGCGCCGGCCGCGCATCCAGCCCGCGGCCCTGGGGCCGCATCCTGGTCGTGTGCGGACGGCGAGGAGGCCACCAAAGTGGCTCTCCCTCTGGGATGCCATCGCGCTCGGCGGACTGGCCGCGTCGCGACGGCTTCACTAAATTACGTGAGGGACAACTCGGAGTCAAACAACCTGATGGAGCGTAGGTTTCGACTCCGCCGAGTCATTCAACGCGTTCCGCGCCCGCGATATTCCGCTTGCCGCGTCGCAGGACCAGCCACCGCCCGTGCAGGAAGTCCTCCGGGCCCGGCGCCCAGTCCTCGGTGTCGATCCGGGTGTTGTTGACCGAGACGCCGCCCTCGGCAATCGTCCGCCGCGCGGCGCCCTTGCTCGGCGACAGTCCGCTGGCCACCAGCAGGTCGACGATCCCGTCGGGCGCGCCAGGCTTGAGTTCTGCGACCGACGCCTCGCGAAGCGCCGCCGTGAGCGTCGACTCGTCCAGCCGGGACAGCTCACCGCGGCCGAACAACGCCTGGCTGGCGTGCTCCACCGCGCTCGTCGCGGCCTCGCCGTGCACCAGCGTGGTGAGCTCCCACGCCAGCCGCCGCTGCGCCACCCGCTCGTGCGGCCGCGTCGCCGTCGCCTCCTCCAACTCAGCGATGTCGTCAGCCGACAGGAACGTGAACCAGCGCAGGTAGCGGACGACGTCGGCGTCGGCGGTGTTGACGAAGTACTGGTACCAGGCGTACGGGCTCGTCATTTCCGGGTCCAGCCAGAGATTGCCACCGCCCGTTGACTTGCCGAACTTCGTGCCGTCCGCCGACGTCACCAGTGGAACGGTCAGCGCGTGCACGCTCGCGCCCAGCTTCTGACGAACCAGCCGCACGCCCGCGATGATGTTGCCCCACTGGTCAGAGCCGCCGATCTGCAGCGTGCAACGGTGGCGCTCGAACAGTTCGACGTAGTCGTTGGCCTGCAACAGCATGTAGCTGAATTCGGTGTACGAAATCCCCTCTCCCTCGAGCCGGCGCCTGATCGTGTCGCGGTCGAGCATCACGTTGACCGAGAAGTGCTTGCCGATGTCGCGCAGGAAGTCGATCGCGGTCAGCTGGGATGTCCACGACAGGTTGTTTTCGACGATCGCGCCGTTGGGCCCGTCGAAGTCGACGAACCGCTCCAGTTGGCCGCGGATCCGTTCTGCCCACTCGGCCACGGTGTCCGTCGTGTTGAGCACCCGCTCTCCGGTATCGCGAGGGTCGCCGATCATCCCGGTGGCGCCGCCGGCCAGCACGATCGGGCGGTGCCCGAACTGCTGAAACCGACGCAGCGTCAGCAGCGGCACCAGATGTCCGGCATGCAAGCTCGGCGCGGTGGGGTCGAAGCCGGCGTACACGGTGATCGGCGGCGTGGCGACCGCGGCGGCGAGCGCGTCGAGATCGGTGGACTGCGCGATCAGTCCGCGCCAGCTCAGTTCGTCGACGATGGTCCGGCTCATTCCGTCGATCTTTCCAGCAGGTGCCTACTCGCTAGCTCCGGGCGCGGGTGCACGCGGGCTGCGGCGGTACGCAGATACCTCCGGATGGTCGGCCAACCAGAACCGCCATGACCGATCCGCGGCCTGGCTGACCCCGACACGCGGGCCATTCGCCGCGGCGAGTGCGTCACCGAGATGAAGACGAATTGGGCTCGGCGGGTCGAACAGGTCGGTGCCGTAGTGGTCCATAGTGATCGCGAGCGCCGAGCACAGATTCCCCGGCCCGCGCGCGAGCGCGCGATCGCGCACGACCGCTCCGCGACGAGCGCGGGCGAGGTCGATGCCGTCGTCGATCACCGCAGCCCGCAGCAGCACCGCGGCCGCGGCCCCGTCTGGTCCGCACACCACGTTCGCGCACACATGGATCCCGTGGCTGCGGTACGTGTACAGCCGACCCGCCCGGCCGAACATCACGCCGTTGCGCCCGTTGGGGCCACGGAAGGAATGCGACGCGGGGTCGGGCCAGGGTCCGTCGGGCGGGCCGCCGTAGGCCTCGACTTCGACGATTGTCGCGGCGATTTCCTCTGTGACAAGTCGGGCGCCGAGCAGCCGCCTAGCCGCAGTGGGCGGGTCGACGACGAGCGGGTTGGCTTCCACCGAACAAATTGTGCCAACCCCTATTGACAGCACCAGGCCCCGGGAGCACTATTCAACACATGATGAGTTCATCAAGCGATGAATTATTGCGGAACGGGGCCGAGCCCGTCGTTTCCATCGATCAACTGCGCGTCATCCGGGGCAAGCGCCCCGCGATTCACGAGCTGTCCGTGCAGATCGCGCGCGGCACGATTACCGGCCTCCTCGGCCCGTCCGGATGCGGGAAAACGACGTTGATGCGCTCGATCGTCGGCACGCAGATCATCACCGCAGGGTCTGTCACGGTGCTCGGTCAACCCGCCGGTTCCGCGCAACTGCGCCGCCGCGTCGGGTACATGCCGCAGGATCCGACGATCTACAACGACCTGCGGATCGTTGACAACGTGCGCTACTTCGCGTCGCTGTACGGCATGGACGCGAGCGCCGCCGACGCCGCGATCAACGCGGTCGGTTTGCATGATCACCGGACGGCCTACAGCGGCAACCTGTCTGGCGGACAGCGAACGCGGGTGTCGTTGGCGTGTGCGTTGGTCTGCCATCCCGAGGTTTTGGTCCTCGACGAACCGACGGTCGGCCTCGATCCCGTGCTGCGGGCCGACCTCTGGGAGCAGTTCAACGCGCTGGCCGGGGCCGGCACCACGCTGCTGGTGTCCAGCCACGTGATGGACGAAGCCGACCACTGCGGTGACCTACTGCTGCTGCGCGAAGGCCATCTGGTGGCCCACACGACGCCGACCCAACTTCGAGAGGACACAGGATGCAGCTCACTGGAGGAAGCGTTTCTGTCCATCATCAGGCGCAGCACCGAGCGCCAAGCCGGATAGGACTGCACGCCTACGCCGCCAGCACCGCGCGCATCCTGCGTCAGTTGGCCGCCGACCGGCGCAGCATAGCGATGATCCTGCTGGTGCCGGTCCTCATCATCACGCTGATGTACTTCATGTTCCAGAACATTCCGACGCGGCCTGGCGCGCCGTCGGGGTTCAACACCGCCTGCCTGATTTTGCTCGGGCTGTTTCCGTTGTTCGTGATGTTTGTGATCACGGCGATAACCATGCAGCGCGAAAGGGCCTCGGGAACATTGGAACGCATCCTCACGACTCCGTTGCGCCGACTGGAGCTGCTCGCCGCCTACGGCTCCGCGTTCTCGATCGCAGCGACTGCGCAGGCAACCGTGGCCTGCACCGTGGCGTTCTGGCTGTTGGGGTTCACCACTGCGGGCAGCCCGGCATGGGTGTTCGTCATTGCGATTGTCAACGCCGTGCTTGGCGTCGGGCTCGGCCTGTTGTGTAGTGCGTTCGCCCGCACGGAGTTTCAAGCGGTGCAGTTCATACCGCTGGTGATGGTGCCGCAGCTATTGCTGGCCGGCATCATCGTGCCCCGCGCGGCGATGCCCGAATGGCTGCAGTGGATTTCCAATGTCATGCCCGCCAGTTACGCGCTCGAGGCTCTTCAGCAGGTTGGCGCCCATCCCGAGCTCACCGGCATCGCGGTGCGGGACATCGTCGTCGTCATCGGATGCGCGATCGTCGCGATGGCGCTGGCGGCTGCGACACTACGGCGACGGACCCCGTAAGTTGACCGCACAGGCGCAGCGGAGACGCCCCGGGCGACCGGCCGGCACTTCGGACACACGGGAGCGGATACTGGTCAGCGCCCGGGAACTGTTTGCGCGCAACGGAATTGACAAGACGTCGATCCGTGCGGTCGCAGCCGCAGCGGGAGTCGATCCAGCGTTGGTGCATCATTACTACGGTACTAAGCAGCAGCTGTTCGCCGCCGCCATCCATGTACAGATCGATCCCATGCAGGTGATCGGCCCGCTACTGGAAACGCCGGTCGAGGAGATCGGCTACACCTTGCCTAAATTGCTTCTGCCGCTGTGGGATTCGGAGATGGGCAAGGGATTCATCGCGACGATCCGCTCTTTGCTGGCGGGTTCGGAGGTCAGCCTGATCCGCTCGTTCCTTCAAGAGGTGATCGCTGCAGAGATTGGCCCGCGCGTTGATAATCCGCCCGGCTCGGGAAGGATCCGGATCCAGTTCGTGGCGTCACAACTCGTCGGCGTCGTGATGGCGCGGTACATCCTCGAGTTGGACCCGTTCAAGTCGCTGCCGGTCGATCAGATCGCCGAGACGATCGGCCCCGCTCTGCAGCGTTATCTCACCGGCGATCTTCCGGGTTGGCCAGCGACATAAGCCGCTCGTGCTCGTCGTCGGACACGTCGACGGCTTCGTCGATCAAGAGAACCGGAATGCCGTCGTCGATCCGGTACGCGCGGCGCAACCGCGGGTTGTACAGGACGTTGTCCACGTACAGCAGCGGCCCGCGGTCGGCCGGGCAGACCAGAATGGCGAGCAGTTTCTCGTCGAGCTCCCCCACGATCAGCCGGGCGGACCGATTGCCTGCCCCGGCGAACGGCCGTCGCCGATGGTCCACGAGCCGCCGCCGATGTTGATGCCGCCCGGGCCGACCGTGACCCCACCTGGGCTGCTCGGGTCGTACTGGTTGATGCCGACCGTGAAGCCACCCTGATCGGCCGCGGCCTGCGCCTGCTCCAGGCGATGGCTCTGACCCGAGACCATGTCCTTGAGGGCATTGACCATCGGCGTCTGGTTGGGCCGGTACTTCAGCGCGTCCTGGACGGCGGCGATCTCCGCGCCGGTGGGCTTCATGCCCATCGCGCGCAGCTTCAACGACTGGTTCAGCAGGCCGGACACCTGGCCACCCCCCGCCGCGGTGGTGAACTCCTGGGCCAGATCGTCGAGGACGTCGGCGCTCGCCGTGCCCGCAGCGGGACCGAACGCGAGCGCCAGGGCCAGTCCGGTGCCGGCAAGTGCCGCGGCGACGGTCCGTCGCAAGCCGTTCGTCGGCTCAAGTGTCATGCGATCCCTCCGAAAGCCGAGTGCAAGACGGGCGGTGCCACGACGGGAGCTTAACAGTGCCTGTCCGGTCAGGCATCAGTTACAGGAGTCTCTTACAGTGACTAATGGGACGTCTGTTCCCACTCGGCGCGCGCGGGGGCGGTCAGCCGCTTGTACCGGTTGGTCTTCGGATCGAGGTACCAGGCGTCCCGCCCCGCCTTGGGGATGCCGGCGTTGCGCAGAGCGCCGACCGTCG